>NZ_AP025748.1:0-225721 GCF_030295175.1 Escherichia sp. HH091_1A
GTGGATAAGTCGTCCGGAGAGCTGGTGACACTGACACCAAACAATAATAACACCGTACAACCTGTGGCGCTGATGCGTCTGGGCGTCTTTGTACCGACCCTTAAATCACTGAAGAACAGTAAAAAAAATACACTGTCACGTACTGATGCCACGGAAGAGCTGACACGTCTTTCCTTGGCCCGTGCAGAGGGATTCGATAAGGTTGAGATCACCGGCCCCCGCCTGGATATGGATAACGATTTCAAGACCTGGGTGGGGATCATTCATTCCTTTGCCCGCCATAACGTAATTGGTGACAAAGTTGAACTGCCTTTTGTCGAGTTTGCAAAACTGTGTGGTATACCTTCAAGCCAGTCATCCCGCAGGCTGCGTGAGCGCATCAGCCCTTCCCTGAAGCGCATTGCCGGTACCGTGATTTCGTTTTCCCGTACCGATGAGAAGCACACCCGGGAATATATCACCCATCTGGTACAGTCAGCCTACTACGATACTGAGCGGGATATTGTGCAGTTACAGGCCGATCCCCGCCTGTTTGAACTGTACCAGTTTGACAGAAAAGTCCTTCTCCAGCTTAAGGCGATTAATGCCCTGAAGCGACGGGAGTCCGCCCAGGCACTCTACACCTTTATAGAGAGCCTGCCCCGGGATCCGGCACCGATATCGCTGGCGCGGCTGCGTGCACGCCTCAATCTGAAGTCTCCTGTATTTTCCCAGAACCAGACGGTCAGACGGGCAATGGAGCAGTTGCGCGAGATTGGATATCTTGATTACACGGAGATCCAGCGGGGGCGGACAAAATTCTTCTGTATTCACTACCGGCGTCCCCGGTTAAAAGCGCCGAATGATGAGAGTAAGGAAAATCCGTTGCCACCTTCATCTGCGGAAAAAGTCAGTCCGGAGATGGCGGAGAAGCTTGCCCTGCTTGAAAAACTGGGCATCACGCTGGATGACCTGGAAAAACTCTTCAAATCCCGCTGAACATAAACTGTAGTCAGATAAGAGAGACTCTTTACTGACTACAGTTTATATTAACAAGTACAGTGAGTGATGTGCTCACTTTAGTTTATATTCAGTTTCCTGCTGTACTGTCTGTGGCTGAGCTGCGATCTGCCTGTTCCTTACATAAGTCGCCCCGTAACCCGATGCCGAGGCATTGCTCCCTTCATAAAACACAGCTTACTCACTACAGTTTATCTACCTGCTCCAGCTTATGTTATGCCTGTTCTGCTTACCTCCGCTTATATAAGGAAGCGTGTATGCCGTCACTTCAGGGGAGGCAGTGTACGCAGGATCTCTGCAGCATCGCGCCCGTCACCTGTGAAAGGCACTGCCAGCGTGGCAGCCATATCCAGCGCAAAAACTCTGGTATAAACCTCCATCGAACGTGGATCCCTGTGACCAGCCAGTGCCTGGATGACTTTCCGGGGCTGGCGGTGATAGAGCATGTGCATGATATAGCTGTGCCGGAAGGTATGTGGTGTGACCGGAATCGAAAAGTGTACCCCGTCAGCTTCGGCCCGTCTGACAGCCTGCTTCAGCCAGTTGCGCATGGTTTCGTCGGTCACGGCCCATAATGGTTCACGACGACGGGGCCGGGTGGTGATCATCCAGCTTTCCATCTGCCTGACATAGCTTATATCTGTCAGCGGAACCAGGCGGACTTCATCTTTTGGCGGGCGTCCGCGTCGCGCACGCACTTTTTCGGACAGGATCCGCACAAACGGTCTTACACCATCCAGATCAAATGATTCCGGCGTCAGCATCCGGGATTCGCCAATACGCATTCCGGTATTCCAGAGGGTGGCGAACAGCATATGGTGACGCTGATCCGGCATATAGAAAAGAAGGGCACTGACTTCCGGGGCCAGCAGATAGGCCGGTGTGACCCCCGTGGAGGTGGCCATTCTTCTCAGGGAGAGCGCTGTTGCAAAATCCACCCCCGGCGCAATGGGTAACAGGGAGACGCGTTCTGGTGAATTCTGCAGGGGAATGACATTGTTCATGAGTTATTTTTCACGTAGCACACGCACTGTTTATGGATACAGGTATTCTGACCTGAACGCCCGGATCCTTCCACGACAATAAATCGCAGCACGCGGATCCTTTTGTTTGCTTATCACGCATTATTGAGGATAAAACCAAATGGGTAAAGGATCCTTTTTCTGCTCAAATCCTTCACGAAGCCAGTAATAATGCGGGTTGAGGGCTGTTTTACCGTTATTGGGAGAAATGGGGTAATGCCAGGACAAACAGGATCGAACCAAAAGGGGATAAAGCTCAGAATGATAGAATGCGCTACATGATACGTGAGCCCCCTGTACCCCTGACAGTTTTCACGTAGCGCAATATGTCAGGAGTTACTGCCAGTTGAGATGACTAACGGCATCCTGATGCTGGATTAATATACGGATAATAATGACATTGGTATCAGTATTCAGAAAATAAATCATATGACTTTCAACAGGAAGTACAAATATGAATACCAGATATCCTCCAGAGCGTGACTGGCTTTCGGTGTTGTTTAACAAGTTTCACCAGCCTTCGTGCCAACTTTAACTTATTTCATGAACGCATCCTTTTACTACACTAACAGGCTCGCTGCTGATCAGGCTTTCTACCAGTTGATCCCACATAAGGCCTGGAGACTTTATCCGGCCCGTTTCTCACGCAGGAGACGAAGTGACTCGCGGATTACTTCACTCTGTGTACGGTAACAGCTTATTATCAAAATTGGTGTTGTAAAAACACAAGTAATCATAGATTCTTTTTCCGGGTAGCCCCTGGTCACCGTCTTATATCCCTGGCGCTTACAATGGTGTGAGAGCAAACGTATATCACTATTATTGATGAGTTAGTAAGTCCGAAAAAATCCACGGGACATTAAGGAGAAATAACTTTGCGGATGTCTTGTCTGTTTGTATAAGGCTAAGTCATCCGACCATCATGTATTGGCGAATGCGCACTGGAAAAGTATAAAACAATAACTTAAAATAATTGGGTAGTTTAAAAGTCCAGATAACCATTTTATTAAAATATATGATACTGTAAAAATAATATTTAAATTCGCGCGCAAAATTCAGTATAAAATATGATACAGCTCACAAAAAACAAAAAGAAATTGCAAAAACCGTTTAGCTAATTTCAAATATCCATGAGGATAACATGACAGGAGGGTGCATGAAAAAGTTAATACTGGCAATTTTTATTTCTGTATTATCTTTTTCCTCTTTTAGCCAGAAAACTGAATTGGTTGACTCTTCAAAAGAGGAAAGTACATCAGACACTAAAAAGTGTACCGTTGTAAAAAACTATAATAAAAATAAATCAGCAGGCATCAATAACACGTTTTACTGCTGTGAACTTTGTTGTAATCCTGCCTGTGCTGGATGTTATTAAAAAAGAAGGAATCTTTATTTTGATTCCTTCTGTATTTTTATTGGAACTGAGAAAATCATGATAAAAATAATATTTACACATTATACAGTCAGAGCGTTTTAATAAAATTACATTTTGCACCAATTAAAGTTCCAGTGACAGAGTAAGAAAGTAATGAGAGAAGATAAACTAAAGTATTTACTTGAACTTTATGCTGAAAATGACAGAAAGATAAAAGAACTGGAACAGGTCAAAAGCCATATATCTCAGTTAGAAATTGCAGTGTTTCGCATTAATAACCTGAGATTGAGAGAAGAGATTGATTTCTTGTTAAAATCTTGTGATGATTAATTTTGATAAAAGTCAGTTTACGACAGATAAAACATTCTCCAGGAGCTTCATGACGGTTCAGTTATCTTAGAGAACCACACCCACACTAATAACACACGTTTAGATAGAACAATAATTATAATATGCGGCAGTTACATATTTCATTGAAATGGAAAACAAAAGAGCATATAATATAAAAATATGAATTCAATTCTTTATGTTTTTTATATGTTTACTTTGAGAAAAATAAAATAACTCTTATCCAAGAGATCTAAAATATCCAGAGACACCGCTATACTAACATTTATCGGATATCGGGCACTGAACTCGTCAGGCTATCAAGTTTCGGCACAACCTGTGATCTTCCTGACAAGCAGACAGTGCCTGATCCAGTGCGTATTTTCATGGGAGGAGATCACCCAATAACATTGATGGAGATCACTTTTGACTCGTTTTGTTATTCGGTGATCTCCATCAATGTTATTGGAACTTCACAGGTGTGTTGATCTGTATCTTTTGCCATTCCGGTAAAGGATACCTATGCCAACAGTTCCAATTTCTATGAGAAAACTTAAAGAAATTCTTAGAATTAAATACGGTGTTGGACTCAGCCATCGACAAATTGGTCGTAGTCTTGCAATCTCCCCTTCCGTTGTATCCTGATACGCTAATCGATCGGCTCAACTTGGCATAAAGCAGTGGCCCTTACCTACAGGATGGGATGATACAAAACTAAAACATGCGTTTCTTCAGACCCAGGTTAAGACGTGAGGATGATCCGCAGGTTCCCCGCCAGCTGCGACAGCCACGTCATCGTCGCCCGTTACCGGCACATCTCCCCCGCGAAATAAACCGTCTGGAGCCTGAAGAAAGCTCTTGCCCGGAGTGTGGCGGTGAGCAGCGCCCTGAAAGTGATCCGCACAGAACGGGTAAAAAAGCCTGTACAAAATATGACTACATCGTTGAAGCACCGGTGCCGTCCCGCCCGATAGAGCATGGTATTGCGGGCCCCGGATACTTGCCAGCGTGTTAACGGGAAAATACTACAAACACCTGCCACTGTATCCAAATTTATTCATTATTAAGAACGCAGATTCTTATTTAAATGTGACGGAGGTACCCCTTGATTGAATCGCCAATGAGTCGCCCCCATCTTAACTATATCATAATATTTCTCCTTCCATTTCCCATATTCATTATTTAATTTAAAAGACAATGGAAGCCAATGAAATGAGCCAGGCGAATAATACAGACCGACTTTCTTTGCTATTGATAGAACTTCATGGTAACTATGCATTCCCCCGCCAATTAAATATATAATAATTGCTAATGTATATTGTTTTAAAAGCTCACCATTAACAATACCGCCAAAAGCATATGCTGCTTGTAATAATGTGCCTGTTGTCCCAGATATACCTGCACCAAAAACAAGATTATGAGTATCAAGGTCATCATAATATAAATCTGCAGAAGGATTTCTTTTTCTGTTTAAATCTCTTACAAACATATCAATTCCACGATTGTGATACTGTGTGAGACTCTCAATACCCTTTACTTTTTCTTGAAGTATACCCATTTCATTTGTAGGGGTAACATTTTTTTCTGAATGGAGAAGATTCAATTCTTCCTCGTTGTTCTCTATCATCAAACCATGCCTCTCTAACAGATGTCAGACAATTATATTTTTTTGTTTCAATATCTGTTGGTTCAATAATCTTTCTACCAACGGCATCATGAATAGCCAATTGTTGTTCTAAAAACCCATAATCAAGCAAATAAATAATATCATCCCATATTTTGGCAGCAGAAAAAGAATCTTTATTCCCCCTAGATATTCTGCCATATCCAAAAGAACCATTTGTATAAAAATAGTGCCCAATCTTTTTGTGTATTATTTTTTTATCTCACCATTTGTTTCCATATTCTTTCTTGTCAAAAATCTTTTAACCCCTTGACTTACTATGTTTACAGAAGGTGTTGTCACATGATGTTTTTTCGCCAATATTGATAATTCAGACACACACATGCGCTGTCTTATCTGACTAACTTCTGTATCATATGGGATTAAATTGAATGATTTATTAAACCCTCTATGCTCGCCATGATAAGCGTATATTACCTTTTGGAAATCAGCAGTTACAGCATATGGAACGATTATTTTATTATTAAAATGAGTTTCATCATAATTGTGTGTTTCTTCATGATATCCATCTTTTGAATGATAATCTCTGATATTTAAAATCATTATAATAAATCCCATCTACTATTATATCACAAAGTAACAAACTGTCCCGACTTTCCGGGAAGTTATTTTATCTGAAAACTCAGTATTCTAAATAGGTGTGTCTAATACCGCTACACTTTTTCCTGACAATGGTAACTCCAATTAGTAGAACATATATTTTTCGATAACGGCACCGATGACTTTTTCATGAAGTTCTACAGAGTGAGAAAAACAGATAGTTTTGCGGGCCAGACGTTTGATTCGGGGTTTCAGGGCCAGATTGTTGCACTCAATGCGCCGAGTAAAAATCTCACCAGTCAGAGCTTCTCCTTCGGTAACTCTCTGGTGCAACGACCCTATCCGTCAGTGGTCAACATACCGATGGTAAAAGGGGCAAGCAGCGCCAGCAATTCACGACAGCTTTCATCAGTCCGGGGGCCAAAATGTAGGCCAGAGTTCCACCTGTTTTCGTGTTGTACGCAAGTAAACCAGTTGGTAAATGCCGCTGAAGTTCGGTTTTTCTTTCAGCCAGCACAGCGTTGCCCGGCTTTTATGGTTTATGTGGTTGTCCACTTTTTGCTCGTCTGTATGTTACTTTCAGATGCTTTAAAAGAGGATTTTCCCCTATATTTCCAGACACCAGTTATCACTTAACCCATTACTAGATATTCCCGTGGTGAGCGATAATCCAGCGCACTATGAGGATGCCATTCGTTATCATGCCCGAACGCCTCTACAAGGTTCTTTGCTGCCGTTAACCCGTCTGGTTTGGGCATGGTACTGATGTAGTCTCGCTTTATTGTTTTCACGAAGCTCTCTGCTATTCCGTTACTCTCCGGACTCAGCACCGCCGTGTTCTTCGGTTCAACTCCCAACATCCAGGCGAACTGGCGTGTTTCATTAGCCCGGTAGCATGAACCATTATCCGTCAGCCACTCCACTGGAGACGCCGGAAGCTCATTGCCGACGCGGCGTTCCACCGCTCCCGGCATGACGTCCTGTACTGTTTCACTGTTGAAGCTGCCTGTAGTGACCGTGCAGTACCTCATGATCACTGCAGTCCTGCGCGAACGTGACACGCAGTTTTTCTCCGTTATCACAGAGAAACCAGAACCCGTAAGAACAACAGAACATTCAGGTAACATCACTGATATGCACCCCCGGTGCAACATAAGCATTGCCATAAGTCGACAAACATGATTTTTATCCAAAGTTTTATGAATGTTTTTTGCATCTGACGTCGTTCATTTCGGGAAACAGGAGCTATGATCGGCATGGCTCTGCCTGGTAAATAGTTTTGGTTGGTTTGGCGATTGCTCAGCTCGCACAATCCGGACTGAGTTCTCTTCAAGGAAACTACTATTAGACGCCCCCATTTAGAAAAATATCAGAAAGTTTGGTTTCCAGGATTTAAGACTATTCACAATATTTATCTTTGATTGATTAAACGTCGCCATCGCGCTCCACGAATATCACAGGGTGATACATCATGATTCCCTCTAATTATTTTAACTCTGAAATCATCACTTAGTTTCTCACCTCCCTCTGTTTTTTTTCGTAATATATAATCATCTTCCCCTGAGCTAAATGAACAAGAATTAAAAAGAAAATGAGTGGCTGCAACTCCTTTATAGGCTTTCCACCACCCAACTTTCAGGTCTTTAAAAAGCAACTCACAATTAGAACTACATTTTTCTAAAAAAAAACCACTTCCAAGATAACATGATTTAAATGATATAATACCCGCACATCTTAATCCAAGCTCATTATAAAGAAATAAAAGGAACTGAACAGGACTCATTAGTCCAAAAGGAGAGCAATCTATATAGTCAGGTGTACCATGAGCAAGAACTATAATTTTACTCTGTAATGTCGATGTTGAAAGAAAGTTTTTGTCTTTCTCCAGTATGTTTTTTTTCTGAAAAACAGCTATTCTCTCAAGTGGTATATCATAGCGAAGACATAAAGAAAAAGCAGTTTTCCATGATAAATCATCGTCTGATTGAAAAGTTAAAACATAAACATTATCCCACTTCATTTTACGTCCTTAATACAGCAATCATAATAAAAACACAATGGAAATATTTATATTTTGTTATGATTTTACTTTCAAATTATTCGAAAAGGAATATGTGACCCTACAGGCAGCCCAACTATAAGAGCATTTTCAAGAGAAGAGGATGCATCTCTATATATTTTACCATTCACAGAAAGAACATCTTTTATCTGAAAGCAAACCACTATATCACTCTGAGTTTTTCTATACCCAGAAACAATCGCTTTAGCTTTCAGCAAGGATATCCTCGAATTTGTATACACTACATTGAGACATTCAAGCCCCAGCCTCTGAGACGGTTTTATTGTGGGAAGCATCAGTCCAGGTAAAAACGGGTGGGGTTTCAAATCATAAGGATCCTCAATTTTTGCCACCGTATGGGTATGACCGGATATTAGCATCCTCCCGTAATTCACATATTCAAGTGAAGTTATACGAACCAGGTAGGTCTCAGGGTGGATACCGAGAATAGCCATCATATGTGCCGTGGCTGGCCACATATCCAAGTGCTGATATCGACTTGCCCACAGAACCGGAGAATGAGTGTTACCAAAATCTTCACTGGACAGGGATTGGTCAGTTGCTTTTTCAGAAAATCTGGAGTTTCTGGAATTAAATGGTTTACGATGAGGGTGATTTCTTGTAAACATAAAGAGATGGTCTCCGTCAGAACATATTAAATGTTTTTAATTCATTGGAATTTTACAGTATAATTATTATTCATTTAAAAATAAATAAACCGCATCGGTTTCCTAAACATGTATGTCTAATACCGCTATACTTTCCCTGACCATGCCTACCCACAGTGCTTCATTAACATAGCAGTCTCCTGCGATGATGATTTTTGTTATGAATTTTATATATACCATAAATAATTAAGAATCCGCACCACTACAATTCTACTCCTCACTCTTTTTTTTAACATGCATAGAGAAACCATTACCTTATTTTATCTTTTAATCAACTTTCATTTTTCAGTTTTAATTCACTAATCTGACAATTAAATTTATTAACATTGTATTCTATTATTTCAAGTTCTCTTTTTATATCCTTTTTATCAATGTACACATTATTATATAAATTTGACATTCTTACATTCACAGGAGTATCATACTCAAGGAAATTTTTTTTCATATCATAAGCTATTGTTTTCAGTCTAGATATAGTAATATACCCCCCATTATTTTCAATTGTATTTAATTCTTCTGCAAAGCCATCAATTTTTTTACTTAGTTTAGTCCAGTAATCTGTTGAATCAGGAGTGTATTCAGAACACCCTGAATAATTCATTACTATTTCAGAAAGAAAACTATCAGGCATAATACTCCTGATCTTTAGAGCTGTTTGCGGCTTCCCCAAATAATTTATAAAAATCGTTACTAAAGCTCCAGATATAAAAGCAATTATGTTATAATATATGCATGTTTTTTTGTATCTCTGTGTTGAATTATGACACACATGTCCTGAAGTATCATTTAAACCCTCATGCCTGCCCTCCTCCATGAAATAATCATCACTCTTTTCATAGTTACCATTTTTTTGTCTTTTTACTTCATGTAGCATTTCAGAAATAATAGTTCTTTCACCTGAAAGAAGATTATACTCAAGTTCTGCCAATAATATTAACGAATCTTCCAGTAACGTTAGAGAAGAATAAGTCTGTTCATCAATAGGCAAACTTTGTATCATAGGAACAATATTTTTAATATACCATAAAAGAATTTTAGTTCGTATATGCGCGTCAGTGACAGGAGGCCAACATTTTTTTTGATTAACAAAAGAATCAGCAAATTTCCATGAAGAAATAGCCAGGCCTTCCCAGCCATATAGATGGGTAGAAATAAGACAAAACCATACACCTGTCTGAAGGTCATATCCGTTTTCCATGAATAAAGACAGGCATCTTTTTTCCAGAGTCATCCAGTATGGCCTCTCATATTTTACCGAACTCAAATTATTCATGCTATAACTAAGCCAAAGAAACTCTTTATTATTTTTAGGATTAGTAGTGTTTATAGAAAGATTTAATATAAAGTTTTTATCCATTTTCTTAATCCATTGTTCTAACCTACTTATGCCTGTTACTTCAATAAAGAAAACACTTGTATTATTATTTTAATGTAATCTTTTTATCTCATTTAGTTTCGCATGCTCTAATGTAGGAATCCTTAGTCATGTTCATGATACATTTCAGTTATCCCCTGTCAGTAAAAGCTGCTTACTGCTGTTTTACAATATGTAGCAGTCGCATAATAATAACCACTACTTTATAGTAAAGAAACTATCTTTAATCAACCAAAATAATATTGACACGGGCCTAATCTAAATAGCTGCGCGGAATAGTAGATCACTTTGAGGGAACTCAGCCCGGATTGTGCGATCTGATCAATCGCCAAAAAGAAAAAATCACCAACCGGACTGAGCGATGCCGATCATAGCACCAATCCCCAGAACCGAACGACGCCTGATGCAGAAAACTATCCATAAAACAAAGGACAAAAACCACGCCCGGCGGCTCACCGCCATGCTGATGCTGCATCGTGGTGACACCGTCAGTTATGTTGCCAGAACGCTCTGCTGTGCCCGTTCATCGATTGGTCGCTGGATTAACTGGTTCACGCTGTCGGGTGTTGAAGGCCTGAAGTCATTGCCGTCAGGACGTAGGAGGCGCTGGCCGTTCGAACATATTTGCGCATTGCTGCGTGAGCTTGTTAAGCATTCTCCTGGCGATTTCGGTTATCAGCGTTCCCGCTGGAGTACCGAACTTCTGGCGATAAAAATCCGTGATGTCACCGGTTGCCCGCTACATGCTTCAACCATCCGGCGATGGTTACCTGCTGCCGGACTGGTATGGCGCAGAGCCGCGCCGACACTGCGTATCCGTGACCCACACAAAGAAGAAAAAATGGCCGCTATTCATGAAGCGCTGGCGAAATGCAGTGCGGAAAACCCCGTGTTTTACGAAGATGAAGTGGATATTCATCTCAACCCGAAAATCGGTGCTGACTGGCAGTTACGCGGGCAGAAAAAGCGCGTTGTCACACCGGGCCAGAATGAAAAGTATTATCTTGCCGGTGCACTGCACAGCGGTACGGGTAAAGTCAGCTACATTGGTGGAAACAGTAAAGGTTCATCCTTATTTATCAGACTGTTAAAACATCTGAAGGCGACATACCGGCGGGCAAAGACGATTACGCTCATTGTCGATAACTACATCATCCACAAAAGCCGTGAAACGTTGCGCTGGCTGAAAGCAAACCCGAAGTTCAGGGTGATTTATCAGCCAGTTTACTCGCCGTGGGTGAATCATGTCGAACGGTTGTGGCAGGCGCTTCATGAGACAATAACCCGAAATCACCAGTGCTGTTCAATGTGGCAGTTGTTGAAAAAGGTTCGTCACTTTATGGATACCGTCAGCCCATTCCCTGGTGGAAAACATGGGCTGGCTAAAGTGTAGCGGCATTAGGATCAGTTATTTAGGTTCTGATTTTCAAATTATCCCAAACTGAGATCGCTACACCAACTGTGCCGTCGCCACCAATTGTGATCACATTCGATATAATTGAATACAGTTTCCCACATTATTTCCCAGCTGATAAAGTATTCTCTGTGGAGATATTCTACTTTCAAAGAAAGAAGAATATCTCCACGCAGGCATTATCGTAGCAGCAGCCCTTTGTGCTCATACTGCCACACAGATTATGCCGCTTCAGCAGCGCCTGATACTCTGCTGAACAAACACCGATGCGTTCAGAATGAACCGCCCCGGGTTTCCTGGAGAGTGTTTTATCTGTGAACTCAGGCTGCCAGCTCATCATTTCCGATGGAAGCATAATAAGCTTTTTCTGCTTCTGACGGAGGGATATGGCCCAGACTTTCCAGCAATAGTCGATTGTTATACCAGTCCACCCACGTGAGTGTGGCCAGCTCCACTTCTGTCCGGTTTTCCCAGCTCTTACGGTGTATTACCTCCGCTTTGTAAAGACCATTGATGCTCTCCGCCATCGCGTTGTCATACGAGTCGCCTGTACTCCCTGTTGATGCCAGTAATCCGGCTTCCTTAAGCCGCCGCGTGTAGGCCAGCGATACATACATAGAACCCTTATCATTATAATGGACTGTGCCGGAGGGTTGACGGGTCACAACGCCTGCTCCTGTGCATCCACCACTAATGTTGTTTCCATGGATGATGAGACGCACCACTGTACATCTGGCCCTCCTCTGATACCTTTCAGTCCAGACTTTTTACGCACACCGTACTCCTGGTGATTTTCATTGTATACGTGCTGTATCTCCTTTTCAGCCTGTCATCGCACTGTGCACGGGCACTGCATTTATCAGGATAATGTCGCTGTTGCTGACAGTGGTAATCGTTGACGGAGCAGTATGCAGTTCACTTCATACCGGTCCGACCATATCGTTACTGCGGCACACTTCACAATTTTCACGTTCCGGCACTTTCAGACGCTGACATTCAGCCACCATCACAGTCCCCAGTATCCCACTCATGCTGGTGTATCCAGACACGCAGAGTCTCCGGCGTACAGCAAATCTTTGGAGCATAGAACAAATTGTTGCCCATTGTGAACTATATGCACACTAACTTTCCAGAACTATACGGATCCCCCCCCTGACAGACCTGCTGCCAGAGCGGGGCGTGATGCTCCGGCACCGTCTGCTAGTCGGATGCAGTTGAACAGAGTCGGTGCGATTCCACCTGCTAATCATTACTGTAGATGCGCAGTTCATTCATCCAAATAGATCCCTACTGAAACTAGCTGACCACACAGGCTTTCTGGCACGCTGTAACGGTTTCCGCCAACCTCGATATATCCATCCCAGGAGACATGATGGATATCGAAGTAGCTTGTATAGAAGCCAGTATCTGGTAATGGCATGAAGATGCCTCTACTTCTGCGTGAAGTGTTGTTCCGCTATCAGCCTGAACTGGCGAAGTTCAGGCTTGTCGGCAACCTCAGCCATCCACTGCTCCAGTAGCTGATTAACATGAGCGAATAACTGGCACTGACACTATCAGGACAGCATTTTTCATCCAGCTTCCTTAATATTTAACCTCGCAATGACTCCCTTTTCCTTCCACTAACACTTCCCATTACCTGGAGTGCAGAAGATTTTCACCTCTTAGTCGTTCTTCAGCCACCACGGTTGAATCACAGTGCTAGTCACCGCCATATGAGAGCCAGCAATTGCTTCTATATTTTTACTCTTACGGCCTTCCGTACAGGCGGAATCCATATATTACATTGTAAATTAAACATTTCGTAATATAACATTATCCTTTCTTACTGATATTCTTATTTTTTTTGTTGCTTTCTTATCTTTAGAATCAATTAAACATCTGGCAAGCACAGGAAGAACAGATGTATTAAGTACTGCATCGATATCCCTCGCGCCAAACTTATCGCATTGACAATTTTGTATAATCCAGTCAATAAGAGAATCACTGTAATCTATTTTATACATCTGATCTGATGCCCGCTCAAAACGTTTACAAATATTATCAATTTTGATGATCGCTATATTTTTAAGTGTTTTGGTATGTAAGGGAGAAAAAGGCACTAAGTTAGTTCTTCCCATAAATGCTGCTCCAAAATGCTCATTAAAGAAAGGGAGAATAACTTCTTTTATTTTTTCTTTATTAAACTCATCCTCATTCCAGAGGCTTGTAATTTTTTCACTAGCAAGATTTGATGTCATAATTATAAGACAATCTCTGAAAGACACCATCTTACCTTCAGAATCCTCGATAATTCCCAAATCGAATATTTGAAAAAAAAACTCCAAAACATCCGGATGTGCTTTTTCAATTTCATCAAGAAGAATAACGCTATATGGATTATGACTGACTCTTTCGGTAAGAGTTCCCCCCTGACCAAAACCAACATATCCTGGAGGAGCTCCCTTCAGAGTAGAAACAGTGTGAGCTTCCTGAAATTCTGTCATATTAATAGTGATCAGTTTATTTTCATCTCCATAAACAAACTCGGCCAGTGCCCTGGCAGTCTCGGTTTTACCGGTACCAGAAGGTCCAGCCAGTAAAAATACCCCATCAGGTTTTACCGGATCTTTAAGATCCGCCCGGCAAATAAGTATTTGTGATGCTATAGCAGACATAGCATATCGTTGACCCAAAACTCGTTGCTCCAGACATCTTAACAGAGTGGAGGTTTTTTGTTGTTCACTATCAAGACATAGTCCCAGTGGAATTCCTGTCCATCCTGATACAACATCAGCAACACAGTTTTTATCCACACACTCAAAAACCATTGGGCTGTCTTTCTTGTACGCACTTTCCAGTTCTTTTCTGTACATATTCTGTGATAAAGTATCATCTGTACTTTGTATCTTAGCAACCAGTTCACTTTGATAAAGCCATGCTAATTTAAATTGCTCAAGACTCTTCTCTAGTTGAGTAATTTTATTTACAAGAAATTTCTGACGCAGTACATTTGATTTTTCCTGTTCCAGCAGTGCAAGTTCTCCCTGGAGTCTTTCTAATTTAGCTTCAATATCCTGAATGGCATCTGGTCGTGTGGACTGAGATACGGCAACCCGTGAGCAGGCTGTATCTAACAGACTTACAGATTTATCTGGCTGACGACGTCCATGCAGATAACGGTCTGATAAATGTACCGTTGCAGTTATGGCTTCTTCCCTGATAGAGACATTATGGTGCTTTTCCATCATCGGTAAAAGTGAACGTAGCATCCCGGCAGTGACATCCTTATTCGGTTCAGTTACTTTTACGATCTGAAAACGCCGGGCTAATGCGCCGTCTTTTTCAAAATACTTTTTATATTCTCCCCATGTCGTTGCTGCGATAATACGCAATTCCCCACGGGCAAGAGCAGGCTTAAGTAAATTTGCTGCATCAGTTTGCCCAGGAACTCCTCCTGCGCCAATAAGAGAATGAGCTTCATCAATAAACAAAATAGCTGTACCAGATAAAGAATTAAGTTCGGTTAACAGCAATTTTAAGCGATTTTCAAATTCCCCTCTTACACTAGCCCCCGCAAGTAAAGCTCCCATATCAAGCGCAAGAATATTAACATTCTTCAGTGCATCAGGAACGCGGCCAGATGAAATTTGCAGTGCTAAACCTTCTACTATGCTACTTTTCCCAACTCCCGGATCACCAGTCAGTATAGGGTTATTCTGCCTGCGACGAAGCAAGATATCGATAAGTTGTCTGATTTCCTTCTCTCTACCAGAAACAGGATCCAATTTCCCTGTTTCTGCAAGCAGGGTGAAATTTTCAGTATATTTACTAATATACTCATGTGAAGAGTTATCTATAGAACTATGAGAAATAGAACTCTCCTCTTTACAGGAAAAAGATATAAGTACCTTCTCTGCTGCATCGACATCACAACATAATGCCTCAGATACATTGTAAGGTAATATTGAATCTCTGATATTAATCAGCGTAGTAAAAAAAACAGGTATATCAATGTGATTGCATTGCCATTTAGTACTGGCATGTATCCATGCTTTTTCCAGCAGAATCTGCATCGATTCAGAAAATACAGGTGCTGATTGTTGACAAGTATTAATACGGATAAGTTCACTTTCAATAGCTTTCAGAATTCTACCAGGATTAAATAAAGATAACTCATTAAGAGTCTCAGCAATATTCTTATGTTCCTCTAATAACTTCCACAGAAAATGTAAACAATCAACTTCATTGTGTGATCTTGACATTGCATAATTAATAGCAGAATCCAGAGCACGTCTACTTTCTGGTGTTAATTTATTAATAATTGATTTGAGATAGATACTCATTAATTACTCCTGTTCTGCTGGACATTTTGTTATATTGCCAGGCAACCTAGAAATCCAACCTCTTTTATCCCAGCTATGTGTGGTAAGCAGTTTATTACTCAGATTCATTTGTAAACTTTCAAGCTTATCCTTTTCCCGTTTTAACTGTTCCCATTCAATATATGCCTGACTTAAATCGCTTACATCACTCAGTTTGTAACGGACGAGAATTCCTTTTATACCCATTGATTCAAGAAGACTTCTTGATTCTGGAGGAAAATTTGCCGTCATTAACTCATCTTCGCCATCAGAAAACCTATTGATAAAATCAATCCAGGCTGTTTCACCTGTAAATTTATAGGTAGTAGAAAAATCTGGAAAAGAAATATCAATACTTACAGAGTTACAACTCCCTGGATACCAAGTAAAAATACCTAAATCGGCAAAATTCATACTTCGTATATTACTATTTCCTGTTTTGCACTTAAGAGTCAGACTGGTACCTGTTGGTTTAACGCCTATATTACCTGCAATTGTCGCAGGTGCACTACTTATCGTAACTTTGTAAGGCTGTGATTCAACCTTTTGTAAGGTCTGATTAAGTATATCTAATTGTTCTTTGATATTTATTAGCTCATCTTTATTTTGCGTTTTATTTCTGAACTGAACGTCAATTAAATCATCTGGAGAAATAATGTCATTGAGAAAACTAATGAACGAAGGAGAAAAAGATATACTTCTGTCTTTAAAAGATAACAATCTGATACTTTCATGATCAAGTGCTAAAATCCCGTTAGCTGGACCATTTAAAAAACCAATAATACTTTTATATATTTTCCCTTGCATTTCAATATGACTGAAATTATGTTCGCCTGTATTTAATCGGCTTAGAACAGATGTCTTCCATTGTTCATCTACCCAACAACCTGTATAAGTAACAGCATGGTCGAGAAGTTGAAAAATTTGCCTTTCATAAATATCCCATACAGAATCAATTACTGGTTCTGTATTATTACTATTAATAACAGAACGGACCTTTTCAAACTCATCAAATAATATTACCAACTTATTTTTTGGATCTGAATGCATAACATGCCTGGTAAACTCAACAGTTGATGATGTATGTAACACTGAGTTTATAGCATTACGTAAAGCATTCTGCCAATACCTCCATGCAGTAACATGCTCTGGTGTCTTGTACATTTTACTGTTATTAAAAATAGAAATTAGATATATACGTAACATAAGATCAAGTTGTTTTATTTGACGCTTCATTCCATTATCTACTTTAAGTGAAAATAAACGGTAAAGCAGTCTAAAATCAGAAAGCCAGTCCTGTGCCGAACTTGCTGGTATATTACGTAACTCATCATCTATAAACTGAAAAAATTTATGTTCAGATGAGCGATTATATATAATATTAGTCAGTTGCAGCGGACTCATTAAGCCTGAATGTGAATCATTACGCTCCCTTGCGATAGCCATTATAAAGTGGCTGAAATATTCCTGACGACTTTCATCCAAGTACTGTACAAAAGATGAAAACTCATTCGGAACGTTATCACTACCATATGCTTCTTTTATATGCGTATACCACTGATGAAGTTTATTCTGTCCCTGCTGTGTCCATATACCAGAAAGATAGACAGAAGGGTTCTCATCCTCCCAAAAATCAGTAATTTTCACTGCAGGAATATCAACATACTCAGAAACAAACCATGAAAAAGATGGATCACTTTTAATCAACTCTGTTAAGAGGTTTCTGAATGCATTAATATTTTTATTTCCATTATCTTTTTGTATCTCATTTCTTTCTATAGCAAGCGAAGCTATTGATGAAATTTTCTCATGAGGTCTGGTTATTTTTAGTAATTCATGAATACCCGGATACTTCGTTAAGTCACGCAGTGATTCATTTCGAATCATTTTATCCCAAATGATAAGTGATGAGGAAAGAGACAGAATCAAATCTCGTTTATCTGATGGTGAAGCCTCCATAAACATTCTCTTATATTCTGCAACACGCCATGAGATCGAGCTACGTTCAAATTTTGTATTTTCATGAAAAGATTCTATGAAAAATAGATATTTATCATACAATGCAGGTTTAAAAGGAAAATACAGTATATTAGACTTAACTTTATCTTCATATTTTGATATTTGCTCTATCAGAAATGTATGTCTGGTATCAACCGAATTAGGTCTTATATCATATACATTATATGAACAATATGCACTATATCCAAGAAAACACAGTGCAGTTATTACTATAGCTGATTCAAATAAGTTTTTTACTCTCCGTTTGTTAACATGAATAACTTCTGAATTCTGTATTTGTGGTAATATTTCAGAAATCAAAATATCATAAAAACTACAGTTCTTATTATTACTCGACTCGAATTCACCATATAACCAGAGCCCTGATATCTTTGTCTGAGAAAAAAACATATTATCTATACAGAATGTGGAAATAAAGGCATCCAGTGATTGTTTTATATCATTCAATTTATCTGGAAACTGCAGGATCTCGTTTTTTTTCTGATCGCTTATTGTGTCATCAAGTACATTGAATATTGACTCCATGATATTCATTCTCAATGATGACAATATATATGATGAGTCATATTCTGATGTATTTTTTTCTAATTCATTTATTACCAAAAAGACTTGATGCATCTTGCTATTTTTCTGATGAATTTTTTGCGCTAGTGCTGAATATCCATCAATGTGCTCACATCCGCTTATGGCAAGAAAGACAGGAATATTATGATGTAAGTGTGAAGACAGTTGCTCTATAACGTCCCTTGTTTTTTGAGATAATATTTTTATATATGTATGATCATGTTCAAGTAACTTATCAACAGGAATGATAAGAACAAATCCATGAGGTGGTTGTTTTTTACATTTTCGTGATAATAAAAAACTTATAACAGAACTTAGTAACCCTGGGCTATCATATATCTTACCTGACAGTTCCAGTACACTTAAATCTCTGAAAAACCACCAACGAATAGTTCTAAATTTTTGGGAAATACTATTTAACCCATTACAGTGAAAGACTGGAAGATTAATATCATTAATCAAGGAATTGCCTTTTTCTGAAATTCCTGTAAGTAAAAACCAAGGGACTTTCCCTCTTCCTTTTTTTCTTATGATTTTTAACCCTTTACTAAAATAAGAATCAAGCATTAATGTTCGTTTTTTACGAAAAAACAACATTATAAAGTGTCTGTATTTTCCTGCCAAAAAGTAATTACGTATACAATCCACAAGTAATTTTAGTGAAAGAGTGACCAGAATTACAAAAATCCAGTACAGTACTGTTGTAGTATCTGTCCAGTTTCTTAACACACCAATCACATATAAAATAGACAAAGAGAAAACAGAAACAAAAAACCAGAGAAATAATGGAAATATTTTCTTTAGCATAAGTAGTTATCTCATATATATCACCAACAACAACACAAAATAAATAACAATAATACATGCAAATGACAAATAAAAATTAAACCATGATGATTTTCTCTTTTTTTGTTTAAATGCAATATTGTTTTTTCCTTTAGAATAGATATTTACCCCGCATTGTTGTTTTAGTCTTGATATATAATTATTAATTTCATCGTTGTTGCTTACTGAATATTGTCCTCTGAATCCAAGTAATAGGCATAAAAGAAAAACCCATCCAACCCGGCTTTCAGACTCGATGACTTTATTAAGCAGATTAAAAAATTCGACACCTCCTGTAGAGTGTCCGAAATATTTAACTTGCAAAAGATTATCACGCCATTCTTTTCTGTAAGAAAGTTTAGAGCACAATATTACCTCATCAATCATAACGACTATTGAATAAAATGCCGCATCAAGTTCGCTGTCACTTAACGATATTTTTTCACTATTGCGAACGACGTCTTCAACAGTATCAATTATATAATTTCTAGTACTGTCGTAATCAGCATATTCTTCAGGATAGACTTTAACAGATGATATAAGTTTAAATACTGGCATATAGCATTCAACGATATTCACCAGTACCTCCATAACATAATACATTCATATAACATGTTTTGTACCCGGAAACGATAAACTGGAATTGATATTTTACTCACTGACGCAGATATGCGTCAGTGAGCGATCCTGGCGCACTATGCAGATGGTTCTTATTAAGGTTCGATAACCACTGTAGAGTGAGCAATGCTGTTCTTACATCTGCTTCTGGAATAAACACGATATTTTCCTTCATCATTGTCCACGAAGCTTTCTAGTATTTTATCTTCTGCGCTGGATGAGAGCACCGTTAGCACCAAAGCATTTTCACACCACAGAACATAGCATCCTGCACCGTAACAGTATCTTGTTGCAGCCGTGAAGCTGCGGGCCCCTATGTAATACGCTGACTCGCGCCTTATTCTCCCAGCGAGCTTTAATCTCTAGAACAGATTCAGGTTTAGCGAGTCCAGGTCTTACCTGTCGTTGTCATCACTACGGCTGCCCACGCAACCTTTCAGCATTCACCCTTTTGGAAAGAGTTTATGTTTATCGGTATCAGCGATTAATAAGGCCTGATACTGACATGATTTTTGTCGTATTTACGTCCGTGAGCGGCTATTGCCCACACCGTTCGCGCCAGCTTGTTTGCCATTGCGACGATTGCCACGCTGGCCGGACGACGTTTTTTCAGTTCGGTTATCCACGGCCCAGGTTCTTTGGTCAGTAATGCTGCCGCCCTTGCACCATGAATAAACAGGGTTCGCAGATATTTATCACCACGTTTGCTTATTCCCAGCAGGCGGATTTTTCCTCCTGAGCCAGTCTGTCTGGGCACCAGACCAACATAAGCCGCGAACTCTCGCCCTGATTTAAACACAGATGCTTTCCCCATGATGGCCAACGCTGCCGTCGCAATAAGTGGTCCAACGCCAGGAATATCCAGCAACCGTCTACAGGTCTCATTCTGTCTCGCCACACTGGTAAGCTGTTTTTCGATATCATCTATCAGTGAGTCCAGCTCACTCAGTCTGTTGTACTGGTCTTCCAGCACCATAATGAGATACGGTGGCAGTCTCTCTTTCATCCGCTCCAGTGCTTCAGGGAACTCCCGTTCCATCGCTGCCCGACCTTTGTGGATGGTTTCACCAAACTCCAGTAATGAACCGCCCCGGGTTTCCTGGAGAGTGTTTTATCTGTGAACTCAGGCTGCCAGATCATTGTTTCCGATGGAAGCATAATAAGCTTTTTCTGCTTCTGCCGGAGGAGTATGGCCCAGCCTTCCCAGCAATCGTCGATTGTTATACCAGTCCACCCACGTGAGTGTGGCCAGTTCCACTTCTGCACGGTTTTTCCAGCTCTTACGGTGTATTACCTCCGCTTTGTAAAGACCATTGATGCTCTCAGCCATCGCGTTGTCATACGAGTCGCCTGTACTCCCTGTTGATGCCAGCAGTTTTGCTTCTTTTAGTCGCTCCGTATAGGCCAGTGACACATACTGAGAGCCTTTATCGCTGTGATGGATGGTGCCAGACGGACGACGGGCCCACAACGCCTGCTCCAGCGCATCCAGCACGAATGTCGTTTCCATAGACGATGAGACCCGCCACCCCACGATGTATCCGGCAAACACATCAATGATGAACGCCACATGGACGAAGCCCTGCCATGTGCTGACGTAAGTAAAATCAGCCACCCACAGCTGGTCAGGACGTTCTGCCACGAACTGACGGTTTACGCGGTCACCTGTGGCAACGGTTTTCCGGCTGACGGTAGTGCGGACCTTTTACCCCGGAGAACACCGGCAAGTCCCATAACCGCCATGAGGCGCACCACTGTACATCTGGCCACCCTGATTCCTTCCCGTAACAACTGACGCCAGACTTTACGCACACCGTACACCTGATGATTTTCATCGTATACGCGCTGTATCTCTCTTCAGCCAGTCATCGCGCTGCGCACGGGCACTGCGTTTATCAGGATGATGCCGCTGCTGCTGACAATGGTAATACGTTGACGGGGCAATATGCAGTTCACTGCATACCGGTCCGACCCCGTACTGCTCACGCAGCTTATCCAGCAGTGGCATTATTTTTTCCAGAGGCGGTCGAACTCCGCCTTCGCAAAATAAGCGGAAGCCTGGCGAAGGATATCGTTACTGCGGCGCAGTTCACAATTTTCACGTTCCAGCTCTTTCAGACGCTGACGTTCAGCGGTGGTGAGCCCACCATCACCGCCCCGGTATCCCTCTCATGCTGGCGAACCCAGACACGCAGAGTCTCTGGCGTACAGCCAATCTTTGGAGCAATGGAACAAATTGCCGCACATTGTGAGTCATATTCGCCCTGACTTTCCAGAACCATACGAACTGCGCGTTGACGGACTTCGGGGGAAAAACGAGTATTTTTAGTCATCCTGTTTACCTCTTTCTCAGGAAGTTTAGTCTCCAGGATTTCCGGGGCGGTTCAGTAACGTCCCGTGCAGGGCATTAATTTGTGCGGTCCGGAACTTCACCAGTTGTCTGCGGGAACGGCGCAGAACCAGTATTGACTGTTGTTCTTCTGTTTTGACGGCGATTTCTTTGCCTGGCTGCTGTACCGCCATCCAGATAGCCCGTGCATCCATCACGTCATTCTTATTGCCCATGACGAATGCTTTAACGAAGCGAGCCTGCAACAACCGGACTTTGTGTCCCTGCTTTGTTAATTCACGCGCCCAGTACTGGGGCCTCCACAGGCTTTCATGCCAATCAGGCAAGGTTCGCGGTTACTAAAGAACGTCAGAAAATCTCTGCTGCGTAGTTGCTTATCCACCACTTCCCCTGTGTGCTCATTGATGAAGTGAACCTGAATGACATGTTTTGCGATATCAACGCCAACCGGTGTATATTTCATTTGTGGTGTCTCCAGTCTGAGGGAGCTTTATGCATCCCGTATTGGGCACTATGATGCCGGAAATCTGCGAGGCTCCACACTTTTCCTGCCAACCCCGGCTTCATACTCAAATAGTTGAGATGCGTTCATTACATTCTCCAATGACTAGTTTAAAAACTAGTATTAAGACTATCACTTAATTTAAGTGATAATGGTTGTCTGGATATTCAGGGGGCCAGTATATAAAATTTCTCACATACTCCATCACTTCCTTGAAGCTCAATGCCTAGTAAACACTAAAGCAGATAAATTGGCTTTATTGCGACGTCCCGTTAATAATCGGGCAATAGCTGTGAGATTACTTTCCTGCCCTTGTGTCTTCCACTTGAACAACAAACCGGATTGAATGCCATGCACAAAACACTATCATTCAAAGAATACAGTCTGTTGAATAATAGATGTTTTTTCTGATGTGTTTACATATAGGCAGCAGTTCCCTCTGATAAAAAACCTGTTCAAATCTAGTTATTGTATGTTTTATTTCTGCAATAATACTAACTCTACAAGTAAATCATCAGGAGTACATGACCAATAAAATGCAACCTTTTTTTTATCCTGAGCTAATAACCATAATTCCGAGTGTTTATCTATCTGCAACCAAATTATATTTTCTCTAACCTGTAAATCAGATGTAACGACATCCATCACTGTAAAATTAATCCCAGGAAGAGCATGCTGAATTATCAGTTCTAAATGTTCAGATGGAGCAATCCTAATCTCTGACAATGCAACCAAATTATTATTTTTGAAGGTATCTGAAGTTAACTTAATATAGTAATCAACATTATTTTTAGGTGTATAGCCATCAAAATCGCAGACTAATGTATCTGTTTTTAACTGTTTGAAACCAAAACTAACAATTTTATCTCTGCATAAATTCTCCAGCATTACCTTAATATAATACTGCAGATTACTGAAACACGAAATTTGATCATAGTGATTGTATGACAAATCAACAACTCTAGCATCTGTAGCCACCATTCTCTGAAAGGTAGATATTTCCCCTGTAAACTGACATAATGCCATATAATATAACCAAGGATGAGTTGAATCTTCATTCATAAATGATGAAAGAAGTGATAAAGCTCTATTAATAGCACATAGAATAAAAAAATTATAAAAATGTCTATCGGACACTTTTCGTTCTGTATATCTATATTCTTCGAGTTTATTTTTGTAGAAGTCAAGGATATATTTAATTTCTGCAACTTTACCTCTAAGTATATGATTAGCTGATAACCTCATAGCTGGAAATGAATACTCATCATCAATACACAATATATTATTGCTATGAATAACCCTGGCTAGAGGTAAGTATTCAAAGTCTGTGGTATTCTCTTTTTCTTCATCTGTAATTATCTGAATATCATATTTTATTCTTGTGATACCTACATCCTGACTATCATGATAAACATTACGCATGTTGCTTTCATCATTTGGGCTTACCCATCTGGCTGAGCCTCGTTTATCATTAACACTGGATACATTTTTATAACCGGAATTAAATCGCTTAAGAGCAAGCCACAAATTAACAGATCCAGTATCTGTGCCTCTAAGATTTATCAGGCACTTATCCTGCACAATACAGTTACCAGGGTACTCGATATAATACCCAGAAGGTAACACAGCCTTTATTTTTTCAATCCTGATTGTATCTTCTTTCAGAAGATTATCATTTATATGACATTCATAGTACCCCTGATAATAGGGTTGTGATAACTGCCTGTTTCTGGCAAGCATGAAACTATGATGCAAATCAATTGACTGAAAATGCTGAGGTTGTAAATAAAGGCCTGAATACCAATAAATAAGTTGCTCTTCTTCTTGCATGCAGTAATACCTGTACAATTATTTTATACTGATACTTTCTTTACCCATAGATATCTTTTTAAAAAGAGGAGATAGTGACGCATGTAATGATTTGTTCCACCACCCATCCTCAATAACATTAACAGGGATATCTAAAAGAACCATATGCTGTTTTCCAGGAAAGGGATAGTATCCGGCAATAATACCTACATATTTAGCACCTTCACTCCGATCTATATGTAGTGTTGTCTCCTGACCTGGCATTGCCACATATTTATCAACTTTAAGAATACCATCAATTTTACCAGCCCCACTGAAAAACTGTTTAATTAACACTGGATTATTCATTAAGTCCTGTAATGTTTTTTTACCTGAGGCCTGTAAGAATAATAAAGTACAGCTATTGGATATATCGTTAAGTGAGTTTAATTGTGTATCGGGTGATATCTGAAAAGTAATCAAGCCTGCACCAAATGGAGTATCGACATTATTAATAACCTGCATTTTTTCCTGCTCAGAATACTTATCAGAGCAAGAACTAATAAAAAAAGGTAATGCTATAGCTATTAGTAACAGATACTTACTAGTCATTAATTTTTTACCCTTTTAAAATACGATTTATTTGTTCCATAGATTCATTATCTTTAAGTAGTTCCTCAAGCCATTCTGACATAGTCATTGTTGACCAACGTACTGCTCTTTCAAGAAGATAAGGTACAGGACTAGTGGGTTCAGATTGCCTGAAAAAAACAGATATTTTTTTTAGTTGTTCTATAGCTTTCTCCCTTGACATCTCTTTATCTATTGAGTTTGTTAATACAGTATCAAATTCCTTTTGTTCCTCCGGAAACACTTTCTTTGTCTCCATATTCTCTAGTTCAACTGAAAATTGTGCTGCTGATTTGTTATCTTGTACTTCTTGTGGTAAAAAACGGCTCAATAAATCGATTATTTCACTAATGGCATGTCTGGTTTTAGAGAAAATATTATGTATATCTTCATGAGTATGAAAAAAGTAAAAAGATTCAATCTCATCAATTTTGTCAGGTAAATCAGAAAATTTAAGAAGTTGCTCACTAATCTTGCGTGCATTATATTTACCTACAGATTTTTTGAACGATTCAACAGAGTGATCACCTTCTCTTTCTATTAATTTTTCCTTTCCATCTTCTAATAAGCTCGCACTATGCTCAAACGACAGCGCCTTATACCATTTAGACAGAGTAATTTCTTTATCATCAAGAAGAGGATATGCTTTCAAATACTCTGACAAATCAATATCAAGACGAACTAGTTTACTGTAACGAATTTCCTGCCCTTCTTCCTGGGATGGCCAGCATATAGTCCAGTACTGAGAAATAAATTTAGCAAGATATTCCAGTCCGCAACTCATCCCTTCCAGAGCATACAAATGCGTCAAGGACTCCACATACCAACAACTAATCTGTAGATCTTTACTCTTATTGCGTAAAGTAACCTCACATAATTTTCTTACTTTTCTCCAGTCAGCCCTACGAGGTTCACTGACAGCCCATTCTCCCTGGGACATGTAGTCAGGATCATTTTGCCTTGCTGCCCGTATTTCGCTATACACAGGATCATACTCAATATCATCACCTGCCGGCGATTCTCCTATAACAGGAAGCAGTAATGTATCCGTCTCAAACTTATTCATTATTTATCCCATTAATACCTGAGGACATCCGCTGACAATTGTCCCCCCATGAGCACAGATATCACCCATTCGTGCTGCCGGTTTGCCGCATATAAAAACTTTAAAACTTCCCATAATAACGGCATCCACTGGTCCGGTACAAAGTGCCTGAGTCCCCAATGTAGCTGCAGGTAATCCACCAATGAGTACAGACGGAGAGCCTGGCGGCAACAGAGGTCCACCGACATGGGGAACAGGTGGTAAACCAGGCGTCATCATAGGACATACATGCATATCAGTAACTCTTGCTGCTGGCTGAGGCATATACAACTCCCAAGATTAACTATTACACCAATGCTGAAAAAGAAAAACAATCCCTTCGACAGGTGTATCATAACATTTACACGATTGATTCATTAATATTCCATAAATAATTTTTTTTTCTGAACATGACGGTGCATGGACTGGTGGATATGAAGTCGGACTCAAACTTCCTTGTGATATAAATAACGATAACCCTAGGGCTCCTGACTGAGTAGAAAATCCTGCAGACTCGGCGTTTTTAAATATTTCCCACCGTTGTTCTTCATCTCCTTCCTTCCATTTTACAATGGATTGTAAAAGCACTGAGTCTTCTTCAGAAGATGACTGAGAGATAAATTGCGCCAGCCATTTAATTAATGTTAACGAATCTGTATTCTCTATCCAGAAATTAAGTGCATCCTGCCATTTTCCTTTTAGCAGCATTTGCTCAACAATCTTATTAAACTCCAGAGCAGAGTTGTTTTTAGAATCTGTCATATGAAATCCTTTATCCAATATTCACTATTCCTCCTTTTATCTGCGTTATTGCAGATCCCTGAAGCGTCAACATAGTGCCTTTTACTTCAGAAATAGCCTGACCTTCAAGTTTAAGTGTGGCTGCTTTAACCTCTGCAGACGCTTGCCCTTCAATGGTAATTTTTGCGGCTTTTATACTTATCCCTGATGTGGATATAGTTATCTCATTTGCCCCCACTTTTATTTTTATTGATTGGGTTGATTCAAATATAAGATTTTCATCAGTAATAAAACTACCACCGCCCCCAGTCACATTAAGGCTATAATCTCCATCTGACACCTTTATATCAATATTTCCATGCACATCATTATGCAAGTTGCCTTCTTTAAGAATAAGCTTATCATTCCCTTTTTTTATTTCAGAATTACGACCTTTTGCAACAGTTAATGACATTGAGTTATTAATATTGCTGATCATATCCTTCTTTACTGTCAGGTGGTAATCACCAGAAGAAGTTAATATGGTTTTTTCCTCATTTTCTTTATCATCAAAAACAAGTTGATGACCCTCTCCCTTTTTTCCATTCTTAACACTACGGGTAACAAATCCAGACTTACAATTATTCTCAGGCAGAGAAAAAGGCGGTTTATTCTGACCATTATACACTGTTCCAACAACAATTGGATAGTCAGGATTACCCTGTATAAAACTAACCAGAACCTCACTGCCAATACGAGGAATAAACTGACTACCGAAACCATCCCCGGACCATGCCTGAGATACACGGACCCAACAGGAGCTTTCCTCTGTACCTGACGTGGACATTTCCCCCCAGAGAAATCTAATTTTTACACGCCCTAATTTATCTGTATAATATTCTTCAGAGCCAGGACCAACCACTCTGGCAAGTAAGACACCTGGAATAACCGGGGAATTTAATTCTCCTTTAAAACTAAGCGAATTTTTATTATCCGAAGCACGAAATTCACAATTACAATATCCAGTATCCTCAGCATCATTGTTTAATGCATTAAGATATAATGAAGTAATTCTGTAATGATTTTTATTCAGACAAAAACGTTCACCACATGACAACCACCATGAATTTGTTTTTCCAGACCAAGTTTTAATTTCACCATCACATGATGCCATCATAGTTGCGGCACGTTTTTGTATCAACTCACGTTTTTTCTCAGGAATAATACATTCATAAATCACATTGCTGGATTTAACATCATTCACTTTACTTTCTGATTTTATAGTGATTTCATTAACATTACTCTCATTATAACCTGAAAATATCACAGCAGGGCATTTAAGATTTTCTGTGACAGACCATTCAGTGATGTATCCCTGATGCGACTCCCTAAGATTTTCACCAGGTAAGAGCTCCAGTTTATCATAGGATGCGTTAGGATGAGATGCTGGATCATCTGCTAATGTCATAATATGTTTGTCTTTCTTATGAACAAAGAAGTAGTAAATTCCAGCATCAGACAAAACCCTGTTAATAAAATCCAGATCAGACTCCTGGTACTGAATCTTATACTCTATCAAACTCTGTTCTTTATATAATATGATGTGTGGCGGATTAAACAAACTGTCTTTTAAAATTGTGGTTACAATATCAGATGGTGTTATATTTGACCATATCCTTGTTCTTTTACTAGTTTCTAACTTGGCAATCTCTGGCTGTAATATGATAATACATGTATGCTTCATGCTGCTATCATAATTATATATTACTTTTGTGACCACACCATGAATGAATCGTGAAGGTAACGGATTGCATTGTTCTCCTATCTCACAACACATATGCATACCGTGTAACAGCTCCAGAGACTTATAGTCAGCTTTACTTAAACATTTTATTTCATAGCTATAGATGTCAGATAGTGACTCATTACCCTTAATTTCAAGTGGATATAAGGATACATTACAACCATACAACCTAATAAAATGTTTGTTCTGGAATTTATAATAATCGTCATCTACAGATATAACTTTATCCATAATATACTCACCATAATATACAAAAGCACCGTTCTTTATGGTTTTTTACTCCAGAACCGATTGAAATATTAAATCCAAGTTTATTGTTTATATTCATTTGATTATCATGATTACTGGAACAAACCATTACATATATTTTAAACTTAAGTGCATCACCTACATATGATTTTATTTGCTGACTAATAAAATAGTTAAAATCCCGTCCTGGCATAAATTCCATTGCTTTT
The DNA here is from genome assembly GCF_030295175.1 of Escherichia sp. HH091_1A. Taxonomy (NCBI): domain Bacteria; kingdom Pseudomonadati; phylum Pseudomonadota; class Gammaproteobacteria; order Enterobacterales; family Enterobacteriaceae; genus Escherichia; species Escherichia sp. HH091_1A. Next base: position 29,169 of record NZ_AP025748.1, read on the forward strand.
TTATAGTCTATGGGGCCCAATACAACATCAAAATGTGAATCAACCACCCAACGAACATTCCCGATAACAGGACCTTCACCCAGAGTGTACTGGCAATTCCCCAAAATACCCTGTTCATTGGGTTCTGTATTTTCAAAAGTACCACGAAAAGGATTTATGGACACTCGGATTTGATATATTGATGAGAGTAACTGTTCAAGTCCGGACAGAGTTCTAACAGATTGAGCATAGAATGCAGTATATGCCAGGCCTGTCATACTAATTGTCTGAGGAGTGACTCCGCCTAAAGATAAAAGTATATTGTTAAGTACATTATTATCTCTTCTATTTTCATCTCCTGACAGATGCATTTTTTGCCATGCTAGATAGGAAAGGCAATACATCCTGTGATCAAACATATTCATAAACGCTTTAGGAGCATCGTCGTTATAACGTAATTTTCTTTCAATCAGCCATTCTGTATATGCTACAGGAAGAACCCCTGCAGCTCCGGTCAATCCATTATGGAATAATGAGAGATGATACTTTCCATCCTTCTCATCATGATACAGATTCTCTATCTGGCCATCAGGTGAATCTAAAGACAGACTGGATGTAAATCTGAAATGTTCATCAATAACATCATCAATACTTTCATCTGGCTTTAGAAATTTTTTCAATAACACACGAACTTTATTGAAAAAACTGAATTTACTTCTGTTATTAATCAAAGCCATGTTAATTTCCCTGCTCTCATCGGCCATATGCGACGAGTGTTCTCATCATGCTCAAATACTGTAATCATACGAGTAAAGCTATTTACAGGAGCATGGAGTCCAAGAAAGTGATCAAGAAAAGAACAAAACAGGAAACATTCAGGGTGCATATATGCATCCTTTGAAAGAATAACTTTAATATCAATTCCACGAGCGGATACAGGCGGATATATACCAGATAAACGGGATGAAACTGGTGTGATTTGTAGTTCTTTAATCCATTCAATATAAATTGATATTGAGCGATTGTTATTATAATTATATATTGACAGCATTTCTCTCAGTTTCATTGCTCCATCAGTACCACTGAGCAAAACAAAATTAAGAGATAACTGAGAAATAATTCTCCAGTTCATGCCTTTTAAGGCCATAGCAGGCAACATTCTTGATGGACGGTTTAGTGCTGTTATTCTCAGATTAGCAATATCGATATCACAATCAAAATCACCATCAGGAGCACCAATATTCATTGATGATGGAATATTACCATTCGTACACATCACATCAATTGAAAGGACATCCCCATTCATAATACGTGCCTGAACTCCACCATCATCACTCAGACGAATATATACATTTTCTTCATAGTTACTTCTTTCAGAAGGCATGCGGTAATATGAACTGTGCCAAAATATATTTAATGATTGTTTAATGAAAGAATGTTCAAGTCCAAATAAATTTTTTAATGGAATCTGCCTGACTAAATCATTTTCATATCTGTGCAATATTACTTTATTTATATCCCAAATTAAAATTTCATCACGGGAATATAAATCCGGATTAACCTGATACTCATCCTGACCGTCCGATAATCGTAACGGTTCTGATTTTTTTTCGAAGAGATTAACAACGGGGGAACAGTTTACTCTAAATAGTTCTTCGGAAACATTTTTCTCTATTTTATCTATTTCATACTTTCCAGCACTATTTTTCAATGTTATGTGAATCCTAACAGAATCCCCCGAGCATAACTCAATTTCAGAGTCAAATTTTATATCAATAAAGTTGAATCTTTCAGCAAATGAAAAATAGTCCAGCGTAAGATTATGTATGTACGAAACATTTCCTGTTCGTGGTAATGTTACTTCCCCCTCATTAAACCCGGCACCGAACACATTAGTTTTGACACCGTATAATACATCATTATTTTTCTGTAAAATAATATTATCAACTTCATCACAGAGTAATGTATATATTATGCCCGTAACCGTTGACGGACCATTCAGATAAAACCTGACAAAATCGAGAGAAAATTTAGCCCCGTCAAAAACCTTTAAGTTTAATTCAATTCTCCATAAGGAAGATAAATTATCATAGTAAATTTTTGCTTCATTAACTGTTGCCGGGACTATTGTCAGAGGATATACCGTCCGAAACTGGCAGGTAGTTTTAGATTTATGCTTAAAATATATCGAAGTACCAACCGGAACTTCATACATGGATGTTATTCCACTGGAATTCTTATCTGGTTCAAATGAAACAATACATGATGAAGGGTAGTGGTACAAAAATTGGGGAGCAAGATTCCTAAGCAATGCCTCCATTAACTCAGGTAAATCCTCGTCTAACCTCTGATGAATTCTTGAACTTAAAAAAGCAAAAGACTCTGTTAATCTCTGAATATGTGGATCTTCAGACACCCCCTGATTATATCCAAGACGTCTAGCTATCTTTGGATATTTTTTTGCAAACTCATTCCCATGCTTTTTTAAGAAAAAAAGTTCTTTCTGATAGTAAGATAATAGTTTATTCATCCAGTGAAAACTCTCCTGAGTGTTTATCCCATTTAATGCAGAATTTTACGCTGTCCATAAAAAACAGGGCGGTAACTGAAAAAAAAGAATAATTATCATCACTAAAAAGGTGTTCAACAACAGGATTCCCCAGCCTGGATTCATAACGCTGAAGCGTTATCAATATTCTTGAGGAAATTTCACTATTAACAGTATCACTATGCTCACTGGCTGATACACCATATACTGATGCTTTTATGCCATAGTTCAGGACAGAGCTATTAACAAAAGGCAGGTCATCTGTCTCATGATACAAAGGCCGTGATGAAAATAACATTCCAAGCTCATACTTAAGATCATCTGAAATAACGAAATTCAGAAGATCTTCCGATGAGCCCGGATTATCATCACGTAAAAACTGAAGAAACGAATGCATTCAGTATTTTTATATAAGTATCTGTTTCTGTAAACTATACTTTATTGGCCCTAACTTTTCCGTAGTTTTACCATCAGACGATGGAATATTCATCTCTATTGAGACTGAATCTTCTGGGGTAAATGACAACTCAAGAATTAGATCAGTATCATTATCATGCGCTAACAATATATCATGTAAGCGGCAACCGTCATAAGTAACTTTAAAGGATGAATATTCACTACCAGATTTATTGGACTCTCTGCGTAGAACCTCTATTGTAACTAATTTCTCTCCTCTTTTAAAAAAATGCTCTATCAGATCTTGTGTTTGTTTATTAACTTTAAGAGTCATGGTACAGATATCAAAAACAGCACCATCAATACCAGCAAAAGCGCGAAATGCGCTAGAGCAATATGCATCAAAGTAATCATTACAGTTATTGACTTTTGAATCCCCCTTTATTATTTTGTTATCAATTGTTACTTTGACAAACACTTTGTTTACCGCACTACTAAAAGCAGTAGTCATAACTCCTCCTATAATAAAATCTTAACTTACACTTGATGGCAAGTCAGCAACAAGACGTAATGACATACTTAATCCCTCAAGCTGAAAATGAGGTTTAATCCATGCAATTGCACGATATGAACCAGGACTGCCAGGAATTTCAACAACATCTATGGATGCTTCACGTAATGGATAACGTGCCTTTGTTTCCTGTCCGGCGTTATCTGATGCCACAACATATTGCATGATCCAGTTTTGCAGATATGTCTGACATTCTGTCTTTGACATAAAACTTCCAACTTTATCACGAACAATAACTTTCAGATAATGTGCGAATCGTGACGTTGCTAATATATACTGAAGTTGGCTGGATAATTTTGCATTTGCATTAGCCTGATCAGTATTGTATAGCCGTGGTTTGTTCACCGATTGAACGGCAAAAAATGCTGCAAAATCAGTGCCTTTACAGTAAACCAGTGGAATGAATCCGAGATCTGACAGTTCTTTTTCCCTTCGGTCTGAGATAGCAACCTCAGTCGGGCATTGTAATAGTCTCTCACCCGTATGGGATACATAATTATAGGCCGGTAATGATTTCACCAAACCACCACCTTCCACACCACGAATTGCTGCACACCAGCCATACTCCTCAAAAGCATCAACTATCCGACAGGCAAGTTCAAAAGCTGTATTTACCCACAGATAGTCTTTTCCTGAGTTGTCTTCACTAATGTGCTCTTCAAAATTAAACGTCTCAGCAGGTACAGTCTTCATGCCATATGGGATACGTCCCAAGGACTGTGGCAAAGTTAGTCCCACATAACGACTGTCTTCTGTCTGCCTGAAACTACGCCACCGGGCATAATCTGTTGTTTCAAATAATTTTGCCAGATCACGCGGGTAGGGTAGTTCGCTAAAAGAATTCATGGATAGCATCCCAGGAGCAATAGAACTCAAAAACGGAGCATGAGCGCTGGCAGCCACATGGGAAATATGCTCCAGCAAATCAATATCCTGAGGTGTATTATCGAAATAGAAGTCCCCCACAAAAGCAGAATATGGTGTTCCCCCGAAGGTTCCATACTCGCTTTCATAAATATTTTTAAATAATACAGACTGGTCGAAATCTGAGGATGATTTAAAATCTTTGAGTAACTCTTTTTTAGTACAGTGTAACACTGTATATTTTACATTTTCAGTTACGCTGGTATGAACCAGCTTATAAAGCCCTGTCCACGCTGACTCTATTTTTTGAAACTCACTTGCATGCATAATCAAACTAAGCTGCTCAGACATCAACTTATCAATATCAGTGATTCGCTTTTCAATACTACCGATTAAATCACTGTTAATGACTAAAGAACCACTGGCAACTTCAGCAAGGAAATTATTAACCTGTAATTTAAATCTAGTTTTTTCAGAATCTTGTCTTACAGCTCTGGTATTATTTATAATTTCTTCTAGACAATCATCTGTAGCATACTGTGTTTCATTCTGCCCTAATGTTGATGTAATTGTCATGTTTATTCCTTACCTTCATCATTTTCAGGATTATTTTGAGTATTTACCAGTAATTCCTGAAGTTTTTCTTTCAATTTTTCATTACTTGCAGCCCTGTTACGGAGGTCACAAAGGTGAGACCTCAATTCAGATAATTTTTTAAGACACTCGACTTGTTGAATCACATGATCAGGAGAAAAATCTTCTTTGCACTTAAACGTAAGCTCGACATCCAGTTTCCCTTCATTACCCGGGATAACACTATTAACCATAAAATGAGCCTTCGGACTCATTGATGTCATAACTTCATCAAAATTGTCTTTGTCTATACAAATAAACTTTCGTTCTCTCAATGGCTTGTCTGATGAAGAGTACTCTCCTAAAACCCCAATAACAAGGGGTAACTCTTTCGCTGTTTCGGCATCTCCAGTTTCAACATCGTAGGTTATCTGTACTCTAGGGGGGCGGGATTTATCAAGTTTGTGTTGTGTATTACTCACTTTATCTATCCTGTAGTAGTGTTAGTGTGTCATATACATATCAACTAAATGCCATAGCTACCGCACTAATATTCCCAAACATGAAAATATCGAATAAAAACAGATAATTATTATTAGTGTATTAATAACAACTAACGTTATAAATACAATATGCGACGTATATTTTCTTATTTAATTTATTTAAATGTTAATTATGTTAACTAAAATCATCATATATTAAATAACTTTAATTATTTTGTTTACTCATCTTTTGAAGATGAAATTATTAATCTAAAAGAACAGTATATTCTGAAATCTGTATACACCACCTTGTAAAAGCCGGGAGATATCTCACTTATTCATGAGAATATCTGACTACGGGCATTGTTGCAGACTCAACAGGACACCATCAGCCAGATAATGGAAACCACCTTTTCTCACTTCGGGAGGCTTATATAAACCGACCAAAGCACTGATTGTCAAACTGCATCGAATGAACTTTACTAAAGTGCTCAAAAAAACTAAAAATTCACAGCCTTGCAATATCAAGGTGTTATTTTAATATCGCACTTTAAAATCAGAAAGAGAAAACTTTAAATCTGATCCACAAAATGCCTTTTGAGACTCAGTTAATATACTACTTATAGGTAGTATTCCTTTTTTCTTTGAAGAGTAAAAATCCATATCTTCGTTATGATTTTTTAATCTCCAATCTCTCGACACATCTACTTCACCCAAGTATCCCGTAACGACTAAATCGTGATAACCATATCCATACATAATCTCTTTTAGACGTAGTGCGAAAGCGGGAGTTTTTGAATGTATGCCAGAATTGCAAGATAAAATCCTTATATCTTTAAAACTTTTTGGTAAACGTCGTTGTATTAATTGAGTTGCTAACGTCCCAGGACTCAATGTTGGCCCACTCGCTGATCCTGTCCCTATAACAGATGTATTTCCATGAGCAAAGATATATAAAACATCTCCTGGTTTTAAAAAGCACAGAGGTGTCTTATCGGAAGCTCTCACACCGAAACATTGTTTATTTTTCATGTTTTGGTGCTTAACTTCATTCTCAAGAAAAACATCATTTTCTTCCATTTTAAAAGGGAAAAAGTATATTATCCCTAATATAAAGGAGTCAATTTTACCAACTACGCCAGTGGCACTATTAAAAAGATTAGTATATCGTGACTACGGCTCGACGGAAAAATATGAACAATAGCTCTTATATTTTCTTTTATTCTGCATATACAATCCTTCTCTTAGTTACTTATAAGTAACCACAAAGGCCACACCACTACGCACAAAAAATAAAATCCTCGATTATACCAAGCAATTTACCAATCAGTTTTAAGGCCTCCGCGATAATCAGCCCGTACATCTACATGAACATTATCACCATGGTAGCGCCCGACATCCAGTTAGCCCGGATAACCAAAATCCAAGGTGGCGATCTACCCTTCCTTTCAGGCAGGGCAGCCTTGAATCATGGTGCAGACTAATAAAGACGTCGTTATGGATATTGCGATAGCTTCCGGCTCTCAGGCCTCCACTATTATCCACGATGTACATACAATGAACCGCTTTTTAACAAGTCTAAGAAAATAAAACTGCACTCAAAAATGCTCAGACCACACTTCTCATAAACATAGGAATTTAAGCGCAACTTCTATTGTTCTCTCAACTATATAGCTATTTGTCGCTTCCTCCATGAACTTATTTCCTCATATCGCTTCGCATACATGCGGCAGAAATTCATACAAAAACCATAAATAAATTATGGTATAGTCTAATGAAAAATCAACATCTTTTTTAGCCAATAATGCACACAATAACAGGTTGTGCATTATTGGCTAAAAAAGGAAATTATCTGAACCGCACAGTGTTTCCTTGAAAGTGTTTTGTCTGTAAACTACTCAGGCAGCCAGATCATCTTCCTATGAAATCGAAATAAGTTTTTTCTGCTTATGATGGAGAGACATGGCCCAGCCTTTCCAGCAATCGTCGATTGTTATAGGAGAGCATGAAAAATCCTGGGGCAGTAGCTATGCTGCCATCGCGGATAACGTCCCCCTACTCTGAGCGTCTATCGTACAACCGGGATACCAACTGGCGAATTTGTCCTGTAGTTCGTTATTCAGGACTGCAGTTCTGGTCTGTAACAAATAATGCGCGCCCTTTCTACTCCACTGCATTGATCTTACCCAGCAATAGTGGACACGCGGCTAAGTGAGTAAACTCTCAGTCAGAGGTGACTCACATGACAAAAACAGTCTCAACCAGTAAAAAACCCCGTAAACAGCATTCGCCTGAATTTCGCAGTGAAGCCCTGAAACTTGCTGAACGCATCGGTGTTGCTGCCGCAGCCCGTGAACTCAGCCTGTATGAATCTCAGCTCTATGCGTGGCGCAGAAAACTGCAGCAACAGATGACCTCGTCTGAACGTGAAAGTGAACTGGCCGCTGAAAATGCCCGCCTGAAGCGGCAACTGGCGGAGCAGGCAGAGGAACTGGCTATCCTCCAAAAGGCCGCGGCATGCTTCGCGAAGCGCCTGAAATGAAGTATGTCTTTATTGAAAAACATCAGGCTGAGTTCAGCATCAAGGCTATGTGCCGCGTGCTCCGGGTGGCCCGCAGCGGCTGGTATACGTGTTGCCAACGGCGGACAAGGATAAGCCCTCGTCAGCAGTTCCGTCAGCACTGCGACAGCGTTGTCCTCGCGGCTTTTACACGGTCAAAACAGCGTTACGGTGCACCACGCCTGACGGATGAACTGCGTGTTCAGGGTTACCACTTTAACGTAAAAACCGTGGCGGCAAGCCTGCGCCGTCAGGGGCTGAGGGCAAAGGCCTCCCGGAAGTTCAGCTCGGTCAGTTACCGCGCACATGGCCTGCCTGTGTCAGAAAATCTGCTGGAGCAGGATTTTTACGCCAGTGGTCCGAACCAGAAGCGGGCGGGAGACATCACGTACTTACGAACAGATGAAGGCTGGCTGTATCTGGCAGTGGTCATTGACCTGTGGTCATGTGCCGTTATTGGCTGGTCAATGTCGCCACGCATGACGGCGCAACTGGCCTGCGATGCCCTGCAGATGGCGCTGTGGCGGCGTCAGAGGAACACTTTCCGTTTCTTTATCGCATGTCTGATGACGCTATTCAGCGATTCGATTGCGTTAGTGATGTAGATAATCTTGCGGATCGCCTCCGGGTACACGAAGAAGGTGGCAACATCGGCCAGTTTGCCCGCCAGCTGCGGCTTATCTGCGGGTATCGTGCATCCCATTCCTTCCCGAACGCATCCAGCGCCTGCAACGCGCCTTCTTCCGTGGCTGCGCGGTAAACCTGTTTCAGGTCACGGGTTACCGCTTTATAGTCTTTCCACGCCACGAACCGCAGGCTGTTGCGTACCATGTGTACTATGCACAACTGGATCTGCATCTCCGGGTAGACGGCATTAATCGCTTCCGGGAAGCCTTTCAGACCGTCCACGCAGGCGATAAGGATATCGTTCAGGCCGCGATTTTTCAGTTCCGTCAGTACATTCAGCCAGAACTTTGCACCTTCATTTTCGGCCAGCCACATACCTGGCAGCTCTTTCTGACCATCAAGGTTAATACCCAGAGCCATGAACACCGCTTTGTTGATAACCCGGCGGTCCTGCCGTACTTTCATGACAATACAGTCAAGATAAACAATGGGATAAATCGCATCCAGAGGACGGTTTTGCCATTCAACAACCTGGTCGATTACGGCATCGGTGACTTTCGATATCAGCGCCGGAGAGACGTCTGCATCGTACATTTCTTTGAAGACTGAGGTAATTTCGCGGGTAGTCATCCCTCTGGCATACAGCGCCAGGATCTGGTTGTCCATGCCGGTAATGCGGGTCTGATTTTTCTTCACCAGTTGTGGTTCGAAGGAACCATCACGATCACGTGGGGTACGTAATTCCATCGGCCCGTCGGTAGTGGTGACGGTTTTCGTGGAATAGCCAAATCGGGAATTGGTTCCCGATTTGGGCTGATTTTTTTCATGTCCCAGATGGTGAGTCAGTTCAGCGTTGAGAGCAGCCTCAACACTGATTTTCTTGAGCAGGCGATCGAACTGACTGAGATCTTCAGGGGTTTTGAGATTTTTGGCCAGTTCGTTAGCCAGAGCCTGCAATTGTTTGTCATCCATAATTTAACCTTCATTTGATGTTGAATTGAACATATCAAAATCAGGCAATTACACAAATCTATGTACAGGCTCCATTTTGGGGAAATGGAGCGAAAAATCGCCATCGATACCCTGAATCAATCAATGCCAGCAATTAAATTGGTTATACTGTCAACGCCACGATGTTTGACCGTTGACCGTCTTATATCACTGGCGCTGACAATACTTATTACTTTACGTTCTGGCTGTGTTGAATAACCATCCATTTTGGGGTGTTTTTTTAATCTTTTCGGGATTTAAATTCCTGTCGTTCAAGTTGACGTAAGATCTCTGTGGTTACAGATTTAGCGTAGTTTTGCATTTTTAACCTCCCACCCACTTTAAGCTATGGATGAAAAGGAACCAGTTTACCTTTCTGGTTTTTATTAACCTACATTTGCAGGTGTTGCAAATGTTTATGCTCTCGTTCTGACAGAAAAGAGTCAATCATTTGATAATTAATCTTAGCGCAAATCTGCGATCTGATAGACTTCGCTGCTTTCTCTTCTTCCAACGGCAATAACGAGTAAAACGACTTTCTCATCAATGACTTGATATACAAGTCTGTAGCCAGATGTGAACCGCCCCGGAAATCCTGGAGACTAAACTCCCTGAGAAAGAGGTAAACAGGATGACTAAAAATACTCGTTTTTCCCCCGAAGTCCGTCAGCGGGCGATTCGTATGGTTCTGGAAAGTCAGGATGAATATGACTCACAGTGGGCGGCAATTTGTTCCATTGCCCCAAAGATTGGCTGTACGCCGGAGACTCTGCGTGTCTGGGTTCGCCAGCATGAGCGGGATACCGGGGGCGGTGATGGTGGGCTCACCAGCGCTGAACGTCAGCGTCTGAAAGAGCTGGAACGTGAAAATCGTGAACTGCGCCGCAGTAACGATATCCTTCGCCAGGCTTCCGCTTATTTTGCGAAGGCGGAGTTCGACCGCCTCTGGAAAAAATGATGCCACTGCTGGATAAGCTGCGTGAGCAGTACGGGGTCGGACCGGTATGCAGCGAACTGCATATTGCCCCGTCAACGTATTACCATTGTCAGCAACAGCGACATCATCCGGATAAACGCAGTGCCCGTGCGCAGCACGATGACTGGCTGAAGAGAGAGATACAGCGCGTATACGATGAAAATCATCAGGTGTACGGTGTGCGTAAAGTCTGGCGTCAGTTGTTACGGGAAGGAATCAGGGTGGCCAGATGTACAGTGGCGCGCCTCATGGCGGTTATGGGACTTGCCGGTGTTCTCCGGGGTAAAAAGGTCCGCACTACCGTCAGCCGGAAAACCGTTGCCACAGGTGACCGCGTAAACCGTCAGTTCGTGGCAGAACGTCCTGACCAGCTGTGGGTGGCTGATTTTACTTACGTCAGCACATGGCAGGGCTTCGTCTATGTGGCGTTTATCATTGATGTGTTTGCCGGATACATCGTGGGGTGGCGGGTCTCATCGTCTATGGAAACGACATTCGTGCTGGATGCGCTGGAGCAGGCGTTGTGGGCCCGTCGTCCGTCTGGCACCATCCATCACAGCGATAAAGGCTCTCAGTATGTGTCACTGGCCTATACGGAGCGACTAAAAGAAGCCGGATTACTGGCATCAACAGGGAGTACAGGCGACTCGTATGACAACGCGATGGCTGAGAGCATCAATGGTCTTTACAAAGCGGAGGTAATACACCGTAAGAGCTGGAAAAACCGTGCAGAAGTGGAACTGGCCACACTAACGTGGGTGGACTGGTATAACAATCGACGATTGCTGGGAAGGCTGGGCCATACTCCTCCGGCAGAAGCAGAAAAAGCTTATTATGCTTCCATCGGAAACAATGATCTGGCAGCCTGAGTTCACAGATAAAACACTCTCCAGGAAACCCGGGGCGGTTCAATGAACGAAGTTTGATTTTATAACGATCAGCATGACCATGTAATCGGGCTGCAGGTACACGTGGATTTTCCAGCCGTTCTGACAGTTTCTTTTTGAATTGTTCACGGATGGTGTGGCCGAGTTTCTGCCATTCCTTCAGTGCTCTGCGGTCAAAAGCCAGTTCATAGGTCATCCAGGCTAACCTTCACAATTTCCGGTTTTTTCATGCGCTCATCAGCAACAGCGTTTAACTCAGCATCTTCAGCGAGTTCTCGATAGTAGGCGTAAAGTTTTGGTGGAACGCAATAGAACGCCGGTTCGTTTCGGTTCAGGATCGCAACAGCGTCCCCTTCACCTTCAGCTACGGTTCCCATAGGATTTTTTTTTAGGTCAGTAATACTGGCCGCTGTGGTTGTCAGGATTTGATAACTCATAAGCCCTGTATGAACGCCTCCCCGTTTGCAAGGCTTCCGTTGTCTGACATCGACGAGTAGTTGCAGCTCTGTATCCGGCCTTATTGCAGCCAGAGCTGCGGGCCACTATGAGATTCGCTGACCTGAGCCTTATTCTCCGTGCGGACTTGATGTCCATGGGCCTATTCAGGTTTATCAGGTCACGGTCTTACCTGTCGTTGTCATCACATCGGCCGCCATAGCAACCTTTCAGCATTCACCCTTTTTAAGGTTTGATGTTTATCAGTCTCAGCAATTAATATGGTCTGATACTGACGTGATTCTTGTCGTATTTACGTCCGTGAGCAGCTATTGCCCACACTGTTCGTGCCAGCTTGTTTGCCATGGCGACGATTGCCACACTGGCCGGACGACGTTTTTTCAGTTCGGTTATCCACGGGCCTGGTTCTCTGGTCAGTAATGCTGCCGCCCTTGCTCCGTGGATAAACAATGTCCGGAGGTAGGGATCACCACGTTTACTTATCCCCAGCAGGCGGATTTTTCCTCCTGAGCCAGTCTGTCTGGGCACCAGACCAACATAAGCCGCGAACTCTCGCCCTGATTTAAATGCAGATGCTTCCCCCATGGTGACCACCTCTGCCGTCGCAATAAGTGGTCCAATGCAGGGAATATCCAGCAACCGTCTACAGGTCTCATTCTGCCTGGCCACACTGGTAAGCTGTTTTTCGATATCATCTATCAGTGAGTCCATCTCACTCAGTCTGTTGTACTGGTCTTCCAGCACCGTAATGAGATACGGTGGAAGTCTCTCTTTCATCCGCTCCAGTGCTTCAGGGAACTCCCGCTCCATCGCTGCCCGACCTTTGTGAATGCTTTCACCAAACTCCAGTAACGTCCCGTGCAGGGCATTAATTTGTGCGGTCCGGAACTTCACCAGTTGCCTGCGGGTCCGGTGCAGAACAAGAACTGACTGCTGTTCTTCTGTTTTGACGGCGATTTCTTTACCTGGCTGCTGAACTGCCATCCAGATAGCCCTGGCATCCATCACATCATTCTTATTGCCCATGACAAATGCCTTAACGAAGCGGGCCTGCAACAATCGGACTTTATGACCCAGTTTTGTCAGTTCCCGGGCCCAGTGCTGAGAGCCTCCACAGGCTTTCATGCCAATCAGGCAAGGTTCGCGGTTACTAAAGAACGTCAGAAAATCTCTGCTGCGTAGTTGCTTATCCACCACTTCACCTGTGTGCTCATTGATGAAGTGAACCTGAATCAGATGTTTTGCGATATCAACGCCAACCGGTGTATATTTTATTTGTTGAGTCTCCAGTCTGAGGGAGTCTTATGCATCCCGTATTGGACTATGATGCCGCAAATCTGCGAAGCTCCACACCTTCCTGTATTTTCCCGCTATCTACCTTTGTGCTACGGATTTAATGGTGGGAGGCGTTCATCTCATTCTCCGTTTGTCTTATTGTCATAATAGCATCTTTAAAAGCACTCTTAAAAGTGCTTGCATTGAAAAAAACATCAGAACAGGTGAGATATATCTCTTTCCGACATCGCCTTAAAACACTTTGAATCACGTTCTGAACATTTTCTCCATTTCGTTGCAATCAGTCCTGGCTTAACGGCTGTTAACGCCGTTCAACGCTTTTTAACGGCCTTGTTGCTGTGATCTGCTGTCATGATCCAGATAGCAGTTCAATCTTGATCAAAACTTCCGCGAGGCAACAATTGTTTTGTGAATACCCTCTAAAACGTGCAGTATCGCATTCTAAGCGATTTTTTCCATTTCACATGTTTTCCTCATGGTTATGTAAATAGACCCGTTTTAGTTCCATGCATTTTTTGAGAACCCGGCCAAATAATGGTGAAGTCGGTATTCCTCCGGTGTCATATTGTTCAGTGATTCATGCGGGCGTTCATAGTTATATTCTGATAACCATTTCTCCGTAATTTCCTGTACTTCATTCAGCGTTCTGAACAGATAAAAATCGAGTATTTCTGTACGGTATGTCCTGTTAAAACGCTCAATGAAAGCGTTCTGCGTCGGCTTACCCGGCTGGATGAACTCCATTTTTACTGCGTGTATCTCTGCCCATTCAGCCAGCGCCAGAGAGATAAATTCCGGACCATTATCCATGCGTAGCATGACCGGATAACCGCGGTTTGCCGCGATCCTGTCAAGTACACGGACCACTCGCAGAGCTGACAGATTCAGATCGATTTCAATCGATAACGCCTCACGATTAAAGTCATCAACGACATTGAACGTGCGAAAACGACGGCCACAGGCCAGCGCATCATGCATAAAATCGACAGACCAGCTCTGGTTCAGCGCTTCTGGCGTAGCCAGTGGCGAGGGATTACGCACCGGAAACCGTTGTTTGCCTTTACGGCGAAAATTCAGCTTCAGCAGACAATAAATACGATGGATCCTGTTGTGATTCCACGGGTATCCTTGCCGTCGCAGAATCTGGAAAAGCTTCGGAAAGCCGTATCGTGGGTATCGCTCAGCCGCAGCCTGCAGGGCGGCAATAACGGGTTCATCACGCGTGGTATCCGGGCGGTAATGGTAAACCGTTCTGCTCAGGTTCAGACTCCGGCAGGCCTGACGGATACTGAGTCCGAATGTCGTTATTAGATGAGTGACCAGCTCACGCTTAAAGGCTGGTTTTAAAGCTTTTTTCGATAACGTCTTTCAGCGCCCGTTTTTCCAGACTCAGGTCAGCAAACATCTGTTTGAGACGGCGGTTCTCGTCCTCAAGATCCTTTATTTTTTTAATATCAGAAGCTTCCATGCCGCCGTATCTGGACTTCCAGTTGTAGTAGGTGTGAACCGCCCCGGGAATCCTGGAGACTAAACTCCCTGAGAAAGAGGTAAACAGGATGACTAAAAATACTCGTTTTTCCCCCGAAGTCCGTCAACGGGCAGTCCGTATGGTTCTGGAAAGTCAGGGCGAATATGACTCACAATGGGCGACAATTTGTTCCATTGCTCCAAAGATTGGCTGTACGCCGGAGACTCTGCGTGTCTGGGTACGCCAGCATGAGCGGGATACCGGAAGCGGTGATGGCGGGCTCACCACCGCTGAACGTCAGCGTCTGAAAGAGCTGGAACGTGAAAATCGTGAGCTGCGCCGCAGTAACGATATCCTTCGCCAGGCTTCCGCTTATTTTGCGAAGGCGGAGTTCGACCGCCTCTGGAAAAAATGATGCCACTGCTGGATAAGCTGCGTGAGCAGTACGGGGTCGGACCGGTATGCAGCGAACTGCATGTTGCCCCGTCAACGTATTACCACTGTCAGCAACAGCGACATCATCCGGAGAAACGCAGTGCCCGTGCGCAGCGCGATGACTGGCTGAAGAAAGAGATACAGCGCGTATACGATGAAAATCACCAGGTATACGGTGTGCGTAAAGTCTGGCGTCAGTTGTTACGGGAAGGTATCAGAGTGGCCAGATGCACTGTGGCACGTCTCATGGCGGTTATGGGACTTGCCGGTGTTCTCCGGGGTAAAAAGGTCCGTACGACCATCAGCCGGAAAGCCGTTGCCGCAGGCGACCGCGTAAACCGTCAGTTCGTGGCAGAACGTCCTGACCAGCTGTGGGTGGCTGATTTTACTTACGTCAGCACATGGCAGGGCTTCGTCTATGTGGCGTTCATCATTGATGTGTTTGCCGGATACATCGTGGGATGGCGGGTCTCATCGTCCATGGAAACGACATTCGTGCTGGATGCACTGGAGCAGGCGTTATGGGCCCGTCGACCGTCCGGCACGGTCCATCACAGTGATAAAGGTTCTCAGTATGTATCGCTGGCCTACACACAGCGGCTTAAGGAAGCCGGATTACTGGCATCAACAGGAAGTACAGGCGACTCGTATGACAACGCGATGGCGGAGAGCATCAATAGTCTTTACAAAGCGGAGGTAATACACCGTAAGAGCTGGAAAAACCGTGCAGAAGTGGAACTGGCCACACTCACGTGGGTGGACTGGTATAACAATCGACGATTGCTGGAAAGGCTGGGCCATACTCCTCCGGCAGAAGCAGAAAAAGCTTATTATGCTTCTATCGGAAACAATGATCTGGCAGCCTGAGTTCACAGATAAAATACTCTCCAGGAACCCCGGGGCGGTTCAATGGCTTCAGAGATACCGGCCTCCCGGCAGACATCTTTAACGGTTCGTCCGGCTTCAACTGACTTAATCACAGCGATGATCTGATGCTCAGTAAAACGGGCTTTACGCATAGCGATCTCCTTCGTTAGCAGATTGATTATGCCGGATGATCTCTAAATATGAATGGCACGATTATGCGGGATACTTACACTTCCATGACACGAAGCGCAGGCTGTTGCGCACCATATGCACGATGCATAACTGGATGCGGGCCTTCGGATATACTGTGTTGATGGCATCCGGGAAGCCTTTCAGGCCATCCACACAGGCGATGAGGATATCGTTCAGACCGCGGTTTTTCAGTTCAGTCAGCACATTGAGCCAGAACTTCGCCTTCATTTTCGGCCAGCCACATACCTGGCAGTTCTTTCTGACCTTCGATATTGATGCCCAGTGCCAGGAACACCGATTTGTTGATGACGCGACTGTCATGCCGAACTTTCAGGACGATACAGTCAAGATAAACAATGGGGTAAACAGCATCCAGTGGTCGGTTTTGCCATTCTACAACCTGCTCCATCACGGCATCGGTAACCTTTGATATCAGTGCCGGTGAAACATCTGCGTCATACAGTTCTTTGAACGCAGCGGCTATCTCACGGGTGGTCATCCCTTTGGCATACAACGAGAGGAGCTGGTTATCCATCCCGGTAATACGGGTCTGATTTTTCTTTACCATTTGTGGTTCGAAGGTACCGTCACGATCGCGCGGAGTACGCAGTTCCAGTGGACCGTCGCCTGTGATAACGGTCTTTGTGGAATAACCGTTGCGGGAGTTAGCTCCTGGTCTGGACTGATTTTTCTCATACCCAAGATGGTGTGTCATCTCTGCATTGAGAGCGGCTTCAACGCTGAGCTTTTTCAGCAGCCGATCAAACTGACTGAGGTCTTCAGGGGTTTTGAGGTTTTTGGCCAGTTCGTTAGCCAGAGCCTGTAACTGTTTGTCGTCCATAAATTAACCTTCATTTGATGCTGGATTGAACATATCAAAATCAGGCAATTACACAAATCTATGTACAGGCTCCCCTACACGTCAAAACCTGCCAAACATGCTTCAAAATCAATAAATTCGCTGTATCGGAAATTTCAGCGTTTCCGACGTACACCCCCATACTCATCTTGTTTACCTCCTTCTCAGGGCGTTTAGTCTCCTGGATTCCCGGGGCAGTTCATAAACAGTCTCTCCAAGTGCTCTTTTTCCTGAATACCTTGGAGCTTGAGTATTCCCTCTGACAAAATTTACCCGCCATCTGTCAGGAAGTTTCAGCAGGCCAGCAGATATTAACCGTATCATAGAATCAATAAATCCAACACCTTCATGTCCGAATATAGTTACAGCAGAACGTTTATAGGCTGACATGTAGCCAATTTTAATATCAGAGCATAGTTCATTTTTTATATCTTCTAAGTAAGATTTGGCACCCAAATAGCAACATTTAAAACTAATGATACCAACTTCCTTTAGCCCTAAAATAGACAATAGTTCCACAAACTCAAAAGGAGACATCAATCCAATCTTTTGGGCTCTTAAATATCTAGCATCAGCATGTGCAATCACAATTAATTTATCATCAATAGTGACATCTGAGAACTCCTTACCTGTACATCCTCCATTATCAATAACTTCTCTAATATTCACCTCTCTATTGCTATCTATATTATATCTTTTTCTGTATGATTTCACAGAGTCTCTAAGAGCTGCACCTCTATCATCTAAAACCAACAGAAATACTTTACTCCACATAATTACACCTATTGTTTATCCATCAACATATTATTATGTATAACAGAATTTTCAACTACCGGAAGATTAAAAGTCATTCAACGCAACCAGCACCACATTATTTTATCAACACCAATCAAATAGGGATCATTGAATATTATCTGTGAATTACGCCGTTTTCTTACACTATCCATTATGACATACATAATATTTTCTCAGAAACATATATATCAATAACATAATCCCCTCCCTTTCTGTTAAATATATTAGCTATCCTTACTCTTTCTTTTATGTACATTCTGTTTCACTCTTTCAACTCAATTCGTTTTCTGGTTAGGCTTGAGTGATAAATACCAACCATACCAATAAAAGATGAGCTTAAAAGTAACTTATTAATATCATTTTGACTTATCATAATTACATTACAATTATTTTCTGTTGTTACAACAAACAACCATTCACCTGTTGGTATTATTTTTGTCATCAACACATATTCCCATATAATTATTTTAGCCATCCATATGCAAACTATTTTCCATTTTTTGCTCTATTTTTGGATGTTGCCCTTTTTATTATTTTAAATACGACAATGGTTAATTCTCAGAGCGATTAGCAGCCTATCAAATAATGACCGTAATCTGGTAAATTTTTTCATGATAACAGAGGAATACAAGAAACTAAGATCTATAGAGGTTAAGTGTATATGGATTAATAACCAGTGTCTCATTTAATCTTCCAATTACTCTATGAAAATCATGTGAGCTATGTGTTGAACATTCCCATTTTCCACTATTGATGTTTAATGGGTCTTGAATAATAATTTTATTATTTTTCGTTGAAACACCAATGATCAGAACATAATGATTAACGCCTCCTAAAAAACCAAAATCAGCTAGGCCTAGTTTACCAGAAGCAATAATTGGACCATATTTTAGTAGAGCCTTTTTATAATCTTCAATATTAGGGGGAATTAAAATTGTATGACAACAACTATCTTCAGGAGAAAAACCATACCCCAATCTATTTCTTTTGAACTTCCCTTTTAAAATCGTACTAGGTATACTATATTTTTCACAATACCAGTTAATCAGTGCATCCTGACAATACCACCCACAGTTCAGGTCAACAAAACCACCCACAGTTCAGGTCAACAAAACCACCAATTCCCGGACGCCACTGATGCTTCATGTTTACTTTATAAACAAAATCCATAAATCTCCTGTAGTTTTGTAATTTTAGAACTTTCTCAACAATCCCTTCGTTGTATTAAAATACTGTACCAGTATATTTCATGTATTTTAGATTGTTACCAGTGTAGTAGTCAATAAAAATGCTTATTTTTCATATATCTATTTTAACAATAATACTACGTTATAATTATAAAGCCTTAGCACTATAATATTCAACCAGCAGCAACCATTTTACTTGTCGGCATCAGAAAATCATATAAAATAGCCTGTTTGATAATCCAGCCCCGGGAGAGTTCCAGTTTGGGGGCCATCTGGTAGATGCACGGTAATTACTTTTGTTGCTATTTCATCCCGCCATGCAGCAGCAGAGGATTCGACCATATTATGGGAAAGGACATCACCGCGTTCGAGTTGCTGACGTCCCTGCCTCAACCAGGTCACGGAACCAGGTATTATGCTGCCGTTCAACGGTCTGGCGCATAAAATCCCGGATTAACCGAGAGCCATTACGGTCCATGCTTTTTTCAGAGGCCATAAAAGCATCCTTCAGGAGAGCATGAAAAACCCTAGGGCAGTCACTGAATGAGGGACCAGCAGCGGTTTTAGTGCCCTAAATCGTACGTTTTCGTCCGGTTCCCCCTCAAACCCCATGTTCAAGTTAGAATTGTGGACAGGCGGCCAAGAACTTCGTTCATGATAGTCTCAGGAACCCGTTCGAGTCGTTTTCCGCCTCGGGCTTTCATATCAATTGTCCGGGGTTGATCGCAACGCACAACTCCTGTGGTATGTATACCAACACCATCCAACGACACAGCAAAGCCGGCAGTGCGGGCAAAATTGCCTCCGCTGGTTACGGGAACAACAACAGGCAGGCGGGTCACACGATTAAAGGCCGCCGGTGTGACAATCAGCACCGGCCGCGTTCCCTGCTGCTCATGACCTGCGGTAGGATCAAGCGAGACAAGCCAAATTTCCCCTCTTTCCAAGTCAGATTTCCTCCTGACCAGTCGCCGGTGCATCCAGCCATTCTCGTTCTTCAGCTGATATTTCAGCATTCGGATCACACTGTGCCAGTAGCTCAGCCAGTGAATATTGCGGGCGTCTGTGCGGCTCAACAATCAGCCGGCCATTATCAATGACCATGCCAACTTCATTATCTGTACCCAGAGACAGAGCATTCAGCAGTGCCGGTGGGACGGTCAGCATAACTGAGCCGCCAACCTTCTTCAGTCGGGTGGTATGCATTCTTCACCTCCATAAAAGTTATATTTAAATATAACATCCACTAAAAAAACACACCAGGCTTTAACGCGCAATGTTTAATAAAAATATAACTTTCAACCAAACAGTAAAACCAGCGTGGTTGCTTCCATATGCAGCAATACCAGCAGCAGGCCACCACTTCTGATCCTGGCCGCTGATGTAATCAACCCCACTAGGAACAGTTCTGCCAGTGTCAGCAGGTTCTGATACTGGCGGTGCGCGGCGACGAACAACAACGACGTTATCAGCGCCCCCAGCCACATCGTCCAGCACCAGCAGTACTGAAGGGGCCGCTTGGAATTCGGAAATTTTCCCACGTTAAAGGGGCTGCCTGTCAGATCTTTTCCGGTGACCATTGTTCGACACGTGGCCACAATCTCAGATCCCGGAATCAATCCGGCATATTCCGGTGCTTAACTTTGCCTCCAGTGACGCGGCGACGGAAGCCGGCCTTGTGATGACGGTGTTTACCGTTGCTCTGATGTTCAGTGCAGGGAAATTATTAACCCGTTTCTGTTCCGAAGATTTTTTCACAGTATTCTACACCTGTCATCTGGCTGTGCTGGGAATTCTGGCGTTGTGGCTGGTATGATACTGACGCTGATTCTGATTATTAATAAACAACATAACACAGGATATTTATGAAAATTACGGATCACAAACTCTCTGAAGGTATTGCCCTGACATTTCGTATTCCTGAAGGAAATATAAAACATCCTTTGATTATCTTATGCCATGGATTTTGTGGCATCCGGAATGTTCTGCTCCCTTGCTTTGCGAATGCCTTCACAGAAGCAGGATTTGCAACGATTACTTTTGATTATCGTGGATTCGGTCAGAGTGAGGGAGAACGAGGCCGTCTGGTTCCTGCAATGCAGACCGAAGATATTATTTCAGTTATCAATTGGGCAGAAAAGCAGGCATGTATTGATAATCAGCGTATTGGGTTATGGGGTACATCGCTGGGAGGGGGTCATGTGTTCAGTGCAGCTGCGCAGGATCAACGCGTACAATGTATTGTCAGCCAGCTAGCTTTTGCTGACGGTGATGTTCTGGTTACCGGAGACATGAATGAATCGGAGAGAGCTTCTTTTCTGTCCACGCTGAATAAAATGGCAGAGAAGAAGAAAAACACCGGGAAAGAGATGTTTGTGGGGGTTACACGGGTCCTAAGTGATGATGAATCGAAGGTATTCTTCGAGAAAATCAAAGCCCAGCATCCCGAAATGGATATAAAAATACCTTTCCTTACTGTCATGGAAACGTTGCAATATAAACCGGCAGAGAGTGCAGCCAGAGTTCAGTGCCCTGTTTTGGTTGTTATTGCAGGTCAGGATAACGTGAATCCGCCGGAACAGGGAAGAGCATTATATGATGCTGTTGCTTCTAGTACTAAGGAATTATACGAGGAAGCTGACGCATGCCATTATGATATTTATGAGGGCGCGTTTTTTGAACGTGTAGCAGCTGTGCAGACACAATGGTTTAAAAAATATATTTAATTGACAGTACTACTACGTTAAAGGGGACCGTCTGGAATTCGGAAATTTTCCCACGCTAAGAGTCTGTCAGGATTCTGTGTAAAAACCTTTTCTCAGAAGTGAGCATCCAGGCGGTCACCGAACTCGATAATCAAGCGGCTCATTGCCATACACCAGCCCTTCAACGACATCTTCCATTTCTGGGATGCAGACTGGATTGCCAGCCACCCTACTTTTTTTACCGAGTCGTCTGCCGGGAACACTTTACGCTGCATCAGAAAGGCGGGGTTACACCATCCGGCCAGTGAACGGTGCCACACTCCGGGCAGAACATGCCGCCGGCGCTGATACCGGCAAGAATGGTCGCAAATTCCCGCTCCGTACAGCGGGCGATTTCCGGATGCCCTTCGTCATCGATACGTACAAACCAGAAGACCAGCTTTTTGTTTCCGGCAACCATAACGGTAATTACAGACCATGACAAACCGCAGCCGTCAGGCTGCCTACCCGGCCGGTGGAGACGTTAGTCAGCAGCAAACCTTGTCTGGTTATTAAGACCGTAATCCTCAACAAGAGGAAGCCCGATAACCTGAGCACTTGGCCGGGATCTCAAAGAATAAATCTGGGATTCTGACGCTGGAAGCGGTCCTACCAATCAATAAAGCTCTTACATGTTTAGTCACAAATAAAACACAACAACATAAATTAATATTGCCAACATGTAACAATCAATTAACCATTTGTTGCCTTACTCATGAAAACACTTTTTGTATAACGTTTACGCAGCGTGTGACAAAAACGAGCTACAGACTCCTGCACGATGTGTGAGTTCGAGGAGATCTGCAATGAATCTCTGGCAACAAAACTACGATCCCGCCGGGAATATCTGGCTTTCCAGCCTGATAGTATCGCTTCCCATCCTGTTTTTTTCTTTGCGTTGATTAAGCTCAAACTGAAAGGATACGTCGCCGCTTCATGGACGGTGGCAATCACCCTTGCCGTGGCTTTGCTGTTCTATAAAATGCCGGTCGCTAACGCGCTGGCCTCGGTGGTTTATGACTTCTTCTACGGGTTGTGGCCCATCACGTGGATCATTATTGCAGCAGTGTTCGTCTATAAGATCTCGATGAAAACCGGGCAGTTTGACATCATTCGCTCGTCTATTCTTTCGATACCCCCTGACCAGCGCCTGCAAATGCTGATCGTCGATTTCTGTTTCGGCGTTTTCCTTGACGGAGCCGCAGGCTTTGGCGCACCGGTAGCAATTACCGCCGCATTGCTGGTCGGTCCGGGCTTTAAACCACTGTACGCCGCCGGACTGTGCCTGATTGTTAACACCGCGCCAGTGGCATTTGGCGCGATGGGGATTCAGATTCTGGTCGCCGGGCAGGTCACAGGCATCGACAGCTTTGAGATTAGCCAGATGGTGGGGCGTCAGCTACCGTTTATGACCATTATCGTGCTGTTCTGGATCATGGCGATTATGGACGGCTGGAGCGGTATTAAAGAAACCTGGTCTGCGGTTGTGGTTGCGGTATTACTGTTTCACAGGTTGTGGGGTCAGTCCCCGCCCCGGAAGAGTCTTACAGGTAGCTCCTGCTGACGGAGGAGCTGTTTCCGGATATTTCTCGTCAGGTGTAATATACACCTGTGTTGTGGCTACATACCCGTCACTGAAGGTGGCTTCAATGTAAGTGGCTTGCCACCCGCGGTTGGGAGGCGTCAGTGGAATGCTGAGTGTATCATCGCCGCCAGTCAGACTGACGGGAACTGAGGTGTATTTAACATCACAGGCATAACGAAAATCTCTTGCTACCGGGTTCCTAGCTGTCCACTGCAGAACGGCTGCCGGCTTCTCTGAGAAGCTAACTGCCAGCTCCTTTTTTCCGTTTCCGCGGCTCTGTATTTTTTCCGTAATTTCAGGGAGCTTTTGCCCATTCTGAAAACGGTTAACAAAAGTGGTCAGCGACTGCTCCGTAACGGACAGAATGTCATAATGTGTGGAGTTTGGTACTACCCGCAGGGATTTCCGTCCTGGTAGCCGATCATAATAAAAATGACTGTTGTCCGGGACATAAAAATCATCACCGCTGGCGTTAATAATATATTTATCCATTTTCAGACGGTCGCCCATATCGGTATTCAGATAAGTAAGCGGGTCTTCCAGCGTCATCAGGTTTGCAAATTCATCTGTATCAATCTGCAGGTCAATGTTTTGTTGATAATACGGATAAAAAGCCACTGGCCAGTTTTTCCCGTATGACTGATACATGTGTTCAAGCGATTTTTTAATATTCAGCAGGTCAAAAGCAACAGGAATAATGGCATCAACATCTGGGTCTGACAGCGCAGTCAGCCATGCGGCCCAGCCACGCTTGGAGGCTCCGGTGACAATAAACTTAGTGACATTCTGTTGCGCCAGTTCTTTCTTCGCCAGCCTGAACGCTTGCGATACCGACGCTGCCATTGGGATATGAAGGGACGCGTTCTGGTATTTCTGTGTATCTCCGATAAACAGTTTCCAGGAATATGCCACGCTGTGATCTTCAGCCAAAGGCGTCGACACTCCCTGATAGCTGAGTACCTGATTAGGGACGTTACTGACAGCTATCACAATAGTTCGAGTAGCAACCGCAATACGTGAAAGTTCTTCCTCGCTAAAGTTTGTGGGGGCCACGGGACTGCCTGAGCCATTATTATTGCTGCCGTTATTGATAACAACAAGGGCATGTTTTCCTCTGGCTGAATCAGGAATATAGATATCCACCCCGTTCTGCCAGTATTCCGGATAGACTATGCCCTGTGGAGACCACGCCTGTGAATTCAGGATATACCTCTGCAGCATAACGCCGGGTAGCTGTTTTTTTTCCTGCAGAGAATAATCAAGAGGAAGTGCCGCAAGTGACATCCTGTAATCAGAAATGACATGCGTCATACTGGTATTTTTATTGTGTTCATCCGCAGACAAAGCCAGGCATGCAGGCGAGATAAGTAGCATTGCTATATATAATTTTCTTATATTCATTATTAAACTCCTTTTAAATGGTAAATAATAACTCATTCATTGCAGGCTGATGACCAGCATTATCATCAACTTTATAGCTGCATGTAAAGCTCCGGCCCACGCAAACGAATAACAGCCTGCTGAGATGAGTCAAATGCTCTGGCGATAGCACTGATGCTTGCTCTAGCGTTAGTGCGGACAGGTGATGCCTCTAATTAGTTGAATCTGATGTATAATTCGGGCTTTTGAGGTTATCTCATGGCCAGTGTTAATATTCATTGTCCCCGTTGTCAGTCAGCTCGGGTTTACCGCCATGGTCAGAACCCTAAAGGCCGTGACAGATTTCGCTGCCGTGACTGCCACCGTGTATTTCAGCTCACTTATACTTATCAAGCACGTAAGCCGGGTATGAAAGAGCTGATCACTGAAATGGCCTTTAATGGTGCCGGGGTTCGCGATACCGCCGGACACTGAAAATTGGTATTAACACCGTCATCCGGACTTTAAAAACTCGCGCCAAAGCGAATAACTTCTTCGCCTGTTGCCCATGCTGATGTGGCGCTTATCTGCGAGCTTGATGAGCAATGGAGCTACGTTGGCAGTAAAGCCCGGCAACATTGGCTCTGGTACGCGTACAACACCAAAACAGGCGGTGTACTGGCCTACACTTTTGGTCCCCGAACCGATCAAACGTGCCGGGAGCTACTGGCACTGCTTACACCCTTCAACATCGGCATACTCACCAGCGATGACTGGGGCAGCTATGGCCGGGTGGTACCGAAGAACAAGCATCTGATCGGCAAAATATTCACCCAACGCATTGAGCGTAATAATCTGACGCTACGCACCCGTATTAAGCGGTTGGCTCGTAAAACAATCTGCTTCTCACGCTCAGTTGAGATCCACGAAAAAGTGATCGGAGCGTTTATCGAAAAACACATGTTCTACTAATTGGATGCACTACCTGCGGACAGAGGTATCGCTAGCATCTCAAATTCCTATACGTGAACATCTTACACTTAATTAATGTTATATTACGTAATTAATTATATTGGTAAAATTCGTTTAACAGGAGATGGAATATTAACCATAGATACCTGTTTTGATATTCTATAATGTCCAGAATTATTATCCCAGTAAACTATTTATCCAAAGTTATTAAATAATATCTCTCCAGTAATATATACATCAATAGTGAACCGGCCCCTTGAAACGCCAGGCAGTGGATGTATCTTAAAATAAGAGATAGGCCTGGATATATGTCTAACACTAGTTCTAATTTTGAGATGACTGGAATTTTGCTGGGGCAGGAGCTTCGTAAACGTAAAACTCCTCAGGAAAAAATCGCCATTATTCAGCAGACAATGGAACCCGGTATGACGGTGTCCCATGTGGCGCGTTTGCATGGTATTCAGCCCAGCCTGTTGTTTAAGTGGAAAAAAATATCTGGAAGGAAGTCTCACTGCTGTTGCTGCCGGAGAGGATGTCGTTCCTGCCTCAGAACTGGCTGCCGCTATAAAACAAATAAAAGAGTTACAGCGCTTGCTGGGTAAGAAATCTATGGTCCCCACCATTTTTGCAACACTGATTTTGATTGATGTTGGCTTGCCTAAATCTATCCGGCGTCATTATGGGCATGGATGCCCGCGCCTCGATGAGTTCCGCACCTGATGAGCCCAAAAAACCATCCGGCTTCAGTGAGCCATTTTCTTGCTGAGGCTTTTCATCAGGCCGATATGCCGTTCATGTCATCAATAATC
This sequence comes from Escherichia sp. HH091_1A, assembly GCF_030295175.1. Classification (NCBI taxonomy): domain Bacteria; kingdom Pseudomonadati; phylum Pseudomonadota; class Gammaproteobacteria; order Enterobacterales; family Enterobacteriaceae; genus Escherichia; species Escherichia sp. HH091_1A. The sequence goes on from NZ_AP025748.1 coordinate 55,646, forward strand.
AGTCTTCGCAAAACCAGATTGGGAACTACTTTAATTCATGATTAACCTGCCAGCCAGACTGGCGCCATCGTTACCTTTCGAACACAGTCTGCTGTGTTGTGATTACCCACGCTATCCGGGCTAATTTGTTGGCCAGTGCGCAACATACTATGCTGGAGTGTTTTCTTGCCAACAACGCCCTGACCCAATCCGCCAACCTTCCTGACTGATTCTCGATTCTCTGAATAAAGGATCTTGCGCACTGAACGAGTAACCGTCGCAGATTTTTATCTCCACGTTTACTTATCCCTAAAAGTGTATTTTTACCACCTGTGCTGTACTGCCGGGGTACCAGACCGGTTGAAGCAGCAAAGTCCCGACTGCAGCTATATTGTTTACCGTCTCCCAGCTGCGATGACAGTACGCTGGCGGTTATCGGACCAATACCGGGTATTGTCTGAAGACGTTGTCCTACCTCATCACGACTCAGTTCCTGCTCCAGTGCGATTTCAAGCTCGGTGATCTGTCCGACAAGATAAATATAATGGGCATGTAAGCGCATCAGTAACTGCGCCAGATAGGGAGGAAGTTCGTTCTCTGCAAGTACTGTTGAAAGTCGTTTTACCACTGCGACTCCTGTCGGCATACTGATGCCAAATTCCAGCAAAAAAGCATGCATCTGATTGGTCGTTTTGACTTTATCACTGACCAATGATTCCCTGACCCGGTGAAGCGCCCGCATGGCCTGCTGAGCTTCTGTTCGTGGTTGCACAAATCGCATGGAGGGACGAGATGCCGCTTCGCATATGGCTTCTGCATCGACAAAATCGTTCTTGTTGCTCTTAACAAAAGGGCGAACGAACTGCGGAGAAATCAATTTTGCTTCATGACCTAAATCAGCAATCCGGCGAGCCATAAAATGAGCTCCGGCGCAGGCTTCCATCACAACGGTAGACGAGGCACAGCCTGCCAGAAACTCAATAAGTTTGGTACGGGTAAACTTTTTACGCAGCAATACCTTGCCTGACTTATCTTGGCAGTGAATGTGAAAGGAATGCTTGCCAAGATCTATACCAATAAGCGTAATGAACCGCCCCGGAAATCCTGGAGACTAAACTCCCTGAGAAAGAGGTAAACAGGATGACTAAAAATACTCGTTTTTCCCCCGAAGTCCGTCAGCGGGCGATTCGTATGGTTCTGGAAAGTCAGGATGAATATGACTCACAGTGGGCGGCAATTTGTTCCATTGCCCCAAAGATTGGCTGTACGCCGGAGACTCTGCGTGTCTGGGTTCGCCAGCATGAGCGGGATACCGGGGGCGGTGATGGTGGGCTCACCAGCGCTGAACGTCAGCGTCTGAAAGAGCTGGAACGTGAAAATCGTGAACTGCGCCGCAGTAACGATATCCTTCGCCAGGCTTCCGCTTATTTTGCGAAGGCGGAGTTCGACCGCCTCTGGAAAAAATGATGCCACTGCTGGATAAGCTGCGTGAGCAGTACGGGGTCGGACCGGTATGCAGCGAACTGCATATTGCCCCGTCAACGTATTACCATTGTCAGCAACAGCGACATCATCCGGATAAACGCAGTGCCCGTGCGCAGCACGATGACTGGCTGAAGAGAGAGATACAGCGCGTATACGATGAAAATCATCAGGTGTACGGTGTGCGTAAAGTCTGGCGTCAGTTGTTACGGGAAGGAATCAGGGTGGCCAGATGTACAGTGGCGCGCCTCATGGCGGTTATGGGACTTGCCGGTGTTCTCCGGGGTAAAAAGGTCCGCACTACCGTCAGCCGGAAAACCGTTGCCACAGGTGACCGCGTAAACCGTCAGTTCGTGGCAGAACGTCCTGACCAGCTGTGGGTGGCTGATTTTACTTACGTCAGCACATGGCAGGGCTTCGTCTATGTGGCGTTTATCATTGATGTGTTTGCCGGATACATCGTGGGGTGGCGGGTCTCATCGTCTATGGAAACGACATTCGTGCTGGATGCGCTGGAGCAGGCGTTGTGGGCCCGTCGTCCGTCTGGCACCATCCATCACAGCGATAAAGGCTCTCAGTATGTGTCACTGGCCTATACGGAGCGACTAAAAGAAGCCGGATTACTGGCATCAACAGGGAGTACAGGCGACTCGTATGACAACGCGATGGCTGAGAGCATCAATGGTCTTTACAAAGCGGAGGTAATACACCGTAAGAGCTGGAAAAACCGTGCAGAAGTGGAACTGGCCACACTAACGTGGGTGGACTGGTATAACAATCGACGATTGCTGGGAAGGCTGGGCCATACTCCTCCGGCAGAAGCAGAAAAAGCTTATTATGCTTCCATCGGAAACAATGATCTGGCAGCCTGAGTTCACAGATAAAACACTCTCCAGGAAACCCGGGGCGGTTCATAATGTTTTGCATGATGGTCTTCTCCATGAAAGAAAAACACTCTACCAGGGTACAGCTCACAGGGTGGTGGGGACCATCTCATTAACCATGGAAGTTGAGATCCTCAAAGAAGCGGTGGAGTATGGTCAGTCGCGAAAATGGATAGCGCATGCGCCCTTGTTGCCAACGGACAAGGAATAACCCTGGTAAGCCGTATTCTGGGCGTGTCGCGTGCGCAACTGGCACAACGGATGAAAACATCTGGTAATAAGCCGAATAAACGTTGTCGCAGATGTGATGAGGCTGCGGATGCGGAAGTGGTAGCACGCATCCTTGATATCATCAGCGATATGCCGACATATGGCTATCGTCGTGTCTGGGCCATTCTCAGACGACAGTCCCGTAACGAAGGACTGCCGTTCGTGAATGCAAATCGCGTTTATCGGATAATGAGGGAAAATAGCCTGTTGTTGTTACATGACAAACCATCACGACCGCAGCGGGAACATAAAGGCCGAATATCGGTGAAGGAAAGCGACCAGCGCTGGTGTTCCGATGGCTTTGAGTTCGGTTGTGATGATGGCGCAAAACTGCGTGTCACGTTCGCACTGGACTGTTGCGCTCGTGAAGCCATAGACTGGGCAGCAGGCACGGGAGGTTATGACAAAGCAACGGTGCAGGATGTCATGTCAGGAGCAATAGAAAAACGCTTTGGCGATAAAGGAGCGGAACGGCCAATCCAGTGGCTGACTGATAACGGTTCGGCTTATACAGCTCATGAAACACGGCAGTTCGCCAGGGAGTTGAATCTGGAGCCCTGCACGACGGCAGTCAGTAACCCTCAGAGCAATGGAATGGCAGAAAGGTTCGTGAAAATGATGAAAGAAGACTACATCGCGTTCATGCCGAAACCGAATGTAAGAACGGCATTGCATAACCTTGCAGTGGCGATCGAGCATTACAATGAAAACCATCCGCATAGTGCGTTAGGTTATCTCTCACCAAGGGAATATCGACGTCAGCGGGTAACGTCAACTTAAGATACAACGACTGTCTGAATATCGTGGGTCAAGGACATATATACATCAATTGTATTAGTCGCGACTTGATCTGACACTGAGCCTTGAAAGGTTGAGAGTTACCGGTTTTGATATGGGTGTCGAATCCTTATACAAAACACGAGGTAACTCTCATGCTTCATACTACCAATCCCGTTATCAAACACAAAGCCGGTTTGCTCAATCTGACTGAAGAACTCAGCAACGTATCAAAAGCCTGTAAAATCATGGGCGTTTCGCGTGATACGTTTTATCGTTACCGCGAACTGGCCGATGAAGGCGGTGTGGATGCGCTGATTCATCGTAATCGCCGCGCTCCTAACTTTAAGAACCGTACCGATGAGGCAACTGAACAGGCTGTTGTTGATTACGCCGTCGCTTTCCCGGCACACGGTCAGCACCGGACGCAGCAACGAGCTGCGTAAACAGGGCGTTTTTATCTCCGGCAGTGGTGTCCGTTCTGTCTGGTTACGCTATAACCTTGAGAATTTCAAAAAACGTCTGAAAGCACTGGAAGAAAAAGTAGCCCGTGATGGTATTGAGCTAACTGACAGCCAGATCGCAGCACTGGAGCGTAAAGCCAGTGATGACGAGGCCTGTGGCGAAATCGAAACAACTCATCCGGGATATCTGGGTTCGCAGGACACGTTCTATGTAGGCAACCTGAAAGGTGTCGGGCGTATTAATCAGCAGACGTTCGTTGATACGTACTCGAAAGTGGCTCACTGTAAACTTTACGTCACCAAAACACCGATTACCGCGGCTGACTTACTGAATGATCGTGTACTCAGCTTCAGAGTCTGTATTAACTGCTTCGGTCATGTAGTCGCTAATACGTTCAGCGGTGATTTTCGTTATTTCATCGTAGTTCATTTTATCCCCCTACAAGGCGCCGCTTTACCCGTTCAATTTCAGCCAGCGTTGCGGTGTCAGCTCCAGTGTAGTCCGGCGGCATGACGATTTGGGCTGCATACTCGCCTCAATCCTTAAGTACCAACAACATTATAGGGGGGCCAGACGGCCCCCCTATAATGGATGTCAGGCATGGTGAAATAATGGGCGAATGTTTGGGCGAGCGGTTTGCGAAGCAACCCAAAGCTCATACTGAGATTGCATACCAGTCCACATTTCGGCGCTAGTTCCGAGTGCGGATTCCAGGCGGAGCGCCATATCCGCAGAGATACCAGCTTTTTCATTCAGAATCCGGGAAAGCGCCGTGCGAGTAATGCCTAATGCGGTGGCAGCGTCTGTGACTGACATTTCTCCCAGATATTCACGAAGAACCGCGCCTGGGTGCGCGGGATTATGCATACGATTCATAGTTTCCCTCAATGATAATCCTGATAGTCAACCAGAATTGCGTCTTCACCTTCAAATCGGAAGGTAAGTCGCCAGTTACCGTTTACAGATATAGCCCAATGGCCTTTAAGATCAGCTCCCTTCAGAGGGTGTAATTTCCAGCCTGGTGCAGACATATCGTCTGGGCGTTTAGCCATATTAAGGGCGGTTAATTGAATGCGTAGCTTAACCGCATGTTTGGCCTGAATGCCTGCGGTTGAACCTGTCTTGAAAAAGTGTTCAAGCCCTTTATGGCGAAATGACTTAATCAAAATAATTTCATCCATACGCGCAAACTGTGTGTATACACTACACAGGCGTAACGTAAAATGCAACCATCAAGGGGTATTAGACGTCAACTAGTTTTGCCGACTCGCGCCAACTATACTGGCCGCACCCTTCAGTGCGACATCAAGTCGCGCTTGTTACTGCCTTCGCTGTCTTTTTCCTGTAGCTTTCACCTTTCAGTTCGAACATATATCCGTGATGGATCAGCCGGTCTGCCGCCACCACCGCCATAGTCTCATCCACGAAGATGCTGCCCCACATGCTGAACGGATGGTTACTGGTTATCACCAGGCTCCCACGTTCATAGCGATGCGCTATTAACTCGAACAGTACACCCGTTTCGGCGCTATCGCGTTTGACATAGCCAAGATCATCCACCACTATCACCCGGTAGCGATCCAGTTTCAGTAGCAGCTCATTCAGTTTCAACTGAGCTCTGGCTTTACGTAGTTCCTGTAACAACTCTCCTGCGCTGTAGAACCGGGCCCGGTAGCCCTGACCTACTACGCCATCCACGATCGCTGCCGCCAGATGGCTTTTCCCCAACCCGCTGGCTCCGAACAGCAGAACGTTTTCTCCTGCATCAACCCAGTCTGTCGTTTCACAGAGTTGCCGGAACTGAGCTCCATTCAGTTCCGGCACCTGACTGAAGTCGTATTCGCTTAGCGTTTTGGCTACTTTGTTGCCCTTCAAGAAGTGGCCCCTGCCAACTATGCCAGAAGGTCTGATGGCGCAGACAACTTTCGTCATTCGCGAGCCGCCATAAATCCATAAAGATTCCTCGAGCAACTTTGAACGGCTGTTCATCAAACTGTTCGATGAGAAAGAAATAACACGGAATCTTGAGCGCGTTAATTCGCGCAATTTCAATTTCAGCATCACGGCGCAAGGCAATCAGATTGCTAAAGCGCGATCGCATACAGGCTACAGGGTTCAACACCCTTACCTTTTCATTCATTTCAGGCATACCGGGGCCGGTTGCTTCTACATAAAACGGGGCAGTATGCAGGTAAAGCTTTTCCCCCAGAAAATCAGAACGGTCGAAGCCTCCGGGCCGATCGATAATATCCACCACATTTGGCTCGTCAGGCGCATCCGGTACGGCAAATAAACGTCCATCATCCCGTTTGATATCGTGTGTGTCCTGATCGATAAGCATAAACTGCGCAAGGGATGGGGGCTGACCGTCTTTGTTTTCCCACGTTTTCACGTTGAGCGTTTTTGCTATAACCGCAATATCATCTTTCCGAGCACTGTAGTCGCAGTCAACAGAAGTGGTGAGACGCTCATCAGGCAATCTGTCGCCGTATTGTGCATGATAATAGGATATCCAGTATTGCACAGCCTGGCCGCCAACTGTGATAACGGCATGTTTGAGCTGGTCAGCGTTGCAGATCAACTGCTGATTTAGCAGGTACATCTGCTCATAGGGGGGAATAACGTCTTGAACTGGCATAAAAAAAACATCAGCGAATGATGGTTTATTGTGCCTCAAAGTTCATGATCAGGCAAAAGCGATAGTATGGGAGAATTTGCTATTGGCTGACTTACTGAAACGGCTTTTCACGGCAGGCTTGTAACCGGCACGACCACGCAAAACCTGCACCGCTACGGCTTCGTAGCGTTCATGCTGCTTTTGTTTAGCTTGTGCGGGAGACATAATTTTGTACCTGATGGTGGTTATATACAAATAAGATGCAGTAACTATACGTCACGAATCTATGTCACGCAATAGCGTACTATTGTTGCAATTTTGATGTACTTCCAGACTACTGTCTCATCCTGCAGTGCTTCCCGTTCTGCCTGCATTCCTTATTTACCGTATGTCCGGCTCAGTTAACCGGATTCAAATTCCCGGTGTCCCTCCCGTCCGGACCGGTAGCAGACAAGCCCAGGCCTCCTGTAACAATAAAAGGGGTTCCAAGCCGCAACCGCCGAAATTTCCGGAATGCACAAATTTTGCGTTCGGCAACCTGTACGTAAGACCGCCGTTAACCGGACAGCAAAGAAATAGCTGTCTGGCGCGAAAAATCACTGCCCGTAACGTATCCATAGCTGGTACGAATAAATTCTCACTTACTGCACCATAAACGTACGATTTCGGACACCAAAACCGCTGTTGTCCCGCCATTCTGGCGATTCCTGAAAGTCATTTGGCTAAAAAATAGTCTTAACGTGGTTTGTTTTCCGAATTCCTGGCGGACCCCTTTATTGAAGTTTCTGTACTGATACTCCTGCAGCTCTGCCCCGGAGCTCTTTCATTATCCTGAGTCAGAGCGTGACGAATAGATTTTATATAACACAGGGGACATCCTGCTCTGTTTTTACGTCCATTGCTTACAACAGGCCAGCGAATCTTGCGTAATTTCGCTAATCGTTTTCGCGCCAGTCAGCGTCATCGCCACTTTCATCTCTTTTTCGATCAGATTCAGCAGATTTGCTACACCCGTCTGGCCCGCTGTTGCCAGTGCATACAGAAAAGCGCGCCCCAGCAGTACGGTGTCGGCACCGAGCGCAATCATACGCACGACATCAAGCCCGTTACGAATCCCACTGTCCGCCAGAATGCTGATATCACCTTTCACCGCATCTGCAATAGCGGGCAGTGCACGGGCAGAAGAAAGCACGCCATCCAGCTGGCGGCCACCGTGGTTAGAAACCACAATGCCATCAGCACCAAAACGCACCGCATCACGCGCATCTTCCGGATCGAGGATCCCTTTGATTATCATCGGGCCATCCCAGAAATCGCGGATCCACTCAAGGTCTTTCCATGAGATGGACGGATCGAAGTTATTCCCCAGCCAGCCGATATAATCTTCCAGTCCGGTCGGTTTGCCGAGGTAAGCCGAGATATTACCTAAATCATGTGGACGGCCGTTCAGACCCACATCCCACGCCCATTGCGGATGCGTCACCGCCTGCAGGTAGCGGCGCATTGCTGCATTCGGGCCGCTCATACCCGAGTGCGCATCACGGTAACGTGCGCCCGGTGTTGGCATATCCACGGTGAAAACCAGCGTCGAACAACCCGCTGCTTTTGCTCTCTCCAGCGCGTTACGCATAAAGCCGCGATCGCGCAGTACATAAAGCTGGAACCACATTGGGCGCTTGATAGCCGGAGCGACTTCTTCAATCGGGCAAACGGAAACCGTCGAGAGAGTAAACGGAATGCCATGCGCATCCGCCGCTTTTGCAGCCTGAACTTCGCCACGACGCGCATACATGCCACACAAACCCACCGGAGCCAGTGCCACCGGCATCGACAATTTCTCATTAAACAGCGTCGTTTCCAGGCTTAAGTCGGACATGTTTTTCAGAATACGCTGACGCAGCGCCACTTCTGACAAATCTTCCACATTGCGGCGCAGCGTGTATTCAGAATATGCCCCCCCATCAATATAGTGGAACAGGAACGGCGGCAGAATGCGTTGCGCTGCGGCGCGATAATCGCTGGCTGCGGAAATAATCATGCGTTTTTCTCCCTCGAATGCTCATTATGCTCACCGGGCAGGCGGGTAATTCGCGCCTGGCGAGCCTGATCTTCATCGAATCGTTTCATGGTGGTGTGAACAAAACTAAGATGCGCCATCATTGCTTTACGCGCCCCGTCGGCATCACCGGCAAAAATGGCGTCAATGACTGCCTGATGTTGTTCGGTCAGTTGTGAAAAAACCGGCGGCACCAGATACATCCGCTGACGGCTATGCTTCACTGAGGATTGCAGGACATCGAAGAAACCGCGCATGGTCTGCAGCAGCACGATGTTATGTGAGGCTTCGGCAATCGCCAGATGAAATCGAACGTCCGCTTGTGAGGCGATATCCGGGTCTTTGCTGAGCGTTGCTTCAAAGCAAAGCTGAATCTTTTCTTTGTCGCCAGGTGTGGCGCGTATTGCCGCATGCCACGCGGTGCTGGCTTCAATGGCGTAGCGGGCTTCCAGAATATCGAAACTGTAATCCGGGTCATCGGCCATCAGTATTTTCAGCGGCTGGACGATGTTTTGCTCCGACCATGTGTCATGACGCCAGCGAATAAACGTTCCGCCGCCGCGCCGACTGAGCAGCACGCCTTCGCTCACCAGTTTTGCCAGCGCCTCGCGCAGTGAATTACGCGACACGCCGAGTTGCATTGCCAGTTGACGTTCAGCGGGCAACTTCATGCCCGCCTCCAGGTTTTTTTCATCAATCAGCGCCCGTACACGATCGGCAACCTCGTCTGACAGGCGTCTGGATAAAACAGTCATTAAGGGATCATCCACGTTAAGACATAGGCCTGAAGCGTGGTGATCACGCCCACCATACAGGTGAAGATCAGGCTGTGTTTGACGGTAAAGCGGAACAGTTCTGACTCTTTGCCCACCAGGCCTACCGCCGCACAAGCTATGGCGATAGACTGCGGGGAGATCATCTTGCCGGTGACGCCACCTGTGGTGTTGGCAGCAACCAGCAACAGGTCAGAAACGCCAATTTGTTGTGCGGCGGTAGCCTGCAAAGCGGCAAACAAAGCATTAGATGATGTATCCGACCCGGTCAGGAATACCCCCAGCCAGCCAAGGAACGGCGAGAAGAAGGTGAATGCATGGCCGGTGTGCGCCAGTGCCAGCGCCAGGGTTGATGACAGCCCGGAATAGTTCGAAATAAAGGCGAATGCCAGCACCATACCGATGGAGTAGATAGGCAGAGCCAGTTCTTTCAGCGTGCTGCCGAAGGTGCTGATAGCGTCAGATGGTTTCATCCTCAGCCAGACAATTGAGAGCAGGGCAGCAAACAGAATGGCGGTGCCGGTGGAAGAGAACCAGTCAAACTTAAACACGGCGGCGTACGCTGTCGCTTCGCTGACCACTGGCGGCATACGGGCAACCAGTTTATCGAGGTACGGCACCGGAATGTTGATCACCCACTCATACAGCGCGCCGCCCGAAGCAAACAGCGCTTTAAACGGCGGGATACTCCACAGTGTGACGGTGGCGGTCAGGAACAGGAACGGTGTCCAGGCAAGCAACACCTGACCTGTGGTGTAACCGGTGTGGGTCGGCGTCATGTCAACCTGTGAGGCTCCCAAGTCACCGAAGCGGAATACGCGCACCGGCTGCCAGCGTTTGAGAAACAGCGTCAGGCAGAGCAGCGATACCAGTGAAGAGATAATGTCCGGCAGCTCCGGTCCAATGAAGTTGGAGCTGAGAAACTGTGCGATGGCAAATGAACCGCCCGCAACCACAACCGCAGGCCAGGTTTCTTTGATACCGCGCCAGCCATCCATAATCGCCATGATCCAGAACAGCACGATAATGGTCATAAACGGCAGCTGCCGCCCCACCATCTGGCTAATCTCAAAGCTGTCGATGCCTGTGACCTGCCCGGCCACCAGAATTGGGATCCCCATCGCGCCAAATGCTACTGGTGCTGTGTTAACAATCAGGCACAGCCCGGCGGCGTACAGCGGTTTAAAACCCAGGCCGACCAGCAATGCGGCGGTAATTGCTACCGGTGCACCAAAGCCAGCAGCCCCTTCAAGAAACGCGCCGAAACAGAAACCGACAATCAGCATTTGCAGGCGCTGGTCAGGGGTTATCGAAAGAATGGACGAACGGATGATGTCAAACTGCCCGGTTTTTACCGAGATCTTATAGACAAACACCGCCGCAATAATGATCCACGCGATGGGCCACAACCCGTAGAAGAAGCCGTATACCACCGAGGACAGCGCATTAGCGACCGGCATTTTATAGAACAGCAAAGCCACGGCAAGGGCGATTGCCACCGTCCATGAGGCGGCGATATATCCTTTCAGTTTGAGCTTAATCAGCGCAAAGAAGAAAAACAGGATGGGAAGCGATGCTATCAGGCTGGAAAGCCAGATATTCCCGGCGGGATCGTAGTTTTGTTGCCAGAGATTCATTGCAGGTCTCCTTGAACTCACACATCGTGCAGGAGTCTGTAGCTCGTTTTTGTCACACGCTGCGTAAACGTTATACAAAAAGTGTTTTCATGAGTAAGGCAACAAATGGTTAATTGATTGTTACATGTTGGCAATATTAATTTATGTTGTTGTGTTTTATTTGTGATTGAACATGTAAGAGGTTTATTGATTGGTAGGACCGCTTCCAGCGTCAGAATCCCCGATTCATTCTTTGAGAGCCCGGCCAAGTGCTCAGGTTACCGGGCTTCCTCTTGTTAGGGATTACGGTCTTAATAACCAGACAAAAGTTTTGCTGCTGACCAACGTCTCCACCGGCCGGGTAGGCAGCCTGACGGCTGCAACTTGTCATGGTCTGCCATTACCGCTATAAAAACAGACAATGTTATTGTCTTTCAGTTAGTTATATGGCCCGTTCAGCTAAACCCCGTAAACGAAAACCTGCACCTCAAAGAAGCAAACTTCCCCGCTATGTCGTGAAGCTTCACGACGATGACTTCTTTGACGAAGAAGACGCAGAAGTTCTGCGCTTTGATAGTTTTGACGATGCCGTTAAGTGCTGCGCAGACCTTAATATTCCGTTCTTTGTGGATGCGGGAAACAAAAAGCTGGTCTTCTGGTTTGTACGTGTCGATGACGAAGGGCATCCGGAAATCGCCCGCTGTACGGAGCGGGAATTTGCGACCATTCTTGCCGGTATCAGCGCCGGTGGCACCGTTCACTGGCCGGATGGTGTAACCCTGCCCTTCTGATGCAGTGTAAAGTGTTCCCGGCAGACGACTCGGTATCGGTAAAAAAGCGGGGGGCTGGCAATCCAGTCTGCATCCCAGAAATGGAAGATGTCGTTGAAGGACTGGTGTATGGCAATGAGCCGCTTGATTATCGAGTTCATTATCGAGTTCGGTGACCGCCTGGATGCTCACGTCTGAGAAAAGGTATTTACACAGAATCTTGAACAGACTCTTAGCGTGGGAAAATTTCCGAATTCCAGGCGGCCCCCTTTATAATCTCGCCAGAGGGAGAATGAGATACGAACCGAATTGCCCTCTTCTGGCAGGACTGGTATATCTGTTGCCTGTAACTGTGGCATATATATGGGCTGGATAATAATGAATCAGCAGAAACAGGTAGTGGTAATGCAGGTGAGAGCTTATCAAAGTCTTTCTCTGGAATAAGGTAATCGTCGAAATTTTTGTAACGTCGTGAGCCTTTAACCCAGATATCCCCGGGGTAGTGCATCCAATTAGTAGAACATGTGTTTTTCGATAAACGCTCCGATCACTTTTTCGTGGATCTCAACTGAGCGTGAGAAGCAGATTGTTTTACGAGCCAACCGCTTAATACGGGTGCGTAGCGTCAGATTATTACGCTCAATGCGTTGGGTGAATATTTTGCCGATCAGATGCTTATTCTTCGGTACCACCCGGCCATAGCTGCCCCAGTCATCGCTGGTGAGTATGCCGATGTTGAAGGGTGTAAGCAGTGCCAGTAGCTCCCGGCACGTTTGATCGGTTCGGGGACCAAAAGTGTAGGCCAGTACACCGCCTGTTTTGGTGTTGTACGCGTACCAGAGCCAATGTTGCCGGGCTTTACTGCCAACGTAGCTCCATTGCTCATCAAGCTCGCAGATAAGCGCCACATCAGCATGGGCAACAGGCGAAGAAGTTATTCGCTTTGGCGCGAGTTTTTTAAAGTCCGGATGACGGTGTTAATACCAATTTTCAGTGTCCTGGCGGTATCGCGAACCCCGGCACCATTAAAGGCCATTTCAGTGATCAGCTCTTTCATACCCGGCTTACGTGCTTGATAAGTATAAGTGAGCTGAAATACACGGTGGCAGTCACGGCAGCGAAATCTGTCACGGCCTTTAGGGTTCTGACCATGGCGGTAAACCCGAGCTGACTGACAACGGGGACAATGAATATTAACACTGGCCATGAGATAACCTCAAAAGCCCGAATTATACATCAGATTCAACTAATTAGAGGCATCACCGATTTTTGCATCGCTTCCTGCTACATTTTTAATCATATTGTTCTGCATACTTACCTGTCGTCGTAATGCAAAACCGGCGCTCATCTTCTCTTTTCGGTATAAAAACTCACCATACCTGAAGGCATTGGCATGGTATACACGGGTTACAACCTCCTCTGTGCGTACTCCAACTGAACATCCATCCAGCATATCTGTAAAGAAATAATTAAAATCTGAATTTAATTCCAGTGACAGGGATGTAACATCATTCTTTTTGTAAGGCAGGTAATATGCTTTAAAAATAATGTCTTCAGGCATATTATCTGTGGCCTGCATTAACTTATATGAAGGAATACTTCCCCGGACAGGACAGTTATAATTACCGGGTTGTTTTTTTAAATAAAATCGACCTGTTTTCTTCTCAGATGAATCAGAAAAGAAATGAATATCTTCTGTATTCAGTACAGTAATCCCCGTAACGGATATGATTTTCATAACCTTACATACATCTCCAGGATGTTCGTCTTTTGATGAGCCTGTTTTTAAAATCAGCCTGCTTAAGCAATAAATCGTTCTTTTCATTATCTCTTATTTTAATTGCTTCCTGAGATAATTTATGGGAGAATAAGAATGTAATGCGACATGGTAATACCGGGCCTAACAACTGAACCTCCTCATTATAAACTGCAACTTTATCTATATAATTATTAAATCTTGATAACAAAGCGAATGATGGCATTGCATGTTCTTTATCCATAAGCTTAGTTTCAACACCTGGAAACCTTGTCGAAAACTGTTTTACAAAACCAGCATTATTTTTATACTGATAAATTTTAACAGCAGGCAAGCCTAGTGAATATATCTTATACAGGTAATAAGTATCCCCCCCCGTATGATGACATCCCGTTTTCCAGTTCCTGAAAATAATATTCAGACCCTTTCAAAGAGGCTGAGCAAAAAACAGTCCTCATCCCAAATGACATATTAAAATATACATTTACAGCCCCCTGAAAACCACTTTTATTTATAACTTCAGGCGGGCGACTATCCCATCGGTAAAGAAATCTGATATCCTCAGTATAAGGCATTGGCTCCGATATATATCTCTTCTTCATCTGATACATCCATTCTTTTGTCATTCATAAAAGAATGCTCATAATTTACTTTAACTGTTCTGCACTGGCGAAAGATTCTACTACATCATGCGCAAGTAAACCTCCACTCACTAGCCTCCTACATTAATTTTACCACAAATATAAATATTTTGCCATCTTTCAGGGAGGAGAACAGTCACGAGAACGAACCTTCAGTGTTTTTGTACAGAATCGTTTAATAAAGGAAACAGGCATTTTATTTACTATTGCTAATATCTGTATTAATACTAATCCATTCATTTCCGATATTAATAATATACAGTAATAAAATTAATATAAACCTGAGCAAAAATAACACAAGGATACTGTATTATATCCAACGGAAAAACGTTTCTTCATTCAGTGGAACAAGGATAAAGACGGTCAGCCCCCAACGTCAGGGGCATGTTGGTTACAGGCTTATCATCAAAATCTGTACGAAACCACAGATTTCATTTTCCGGGCGAACTCCGGATACAGCGAAAGCGTTCGCATACCTGCTGAAACAGTGGGCGGAGTGAATTTGCACTACAGCAATGGTTGATTATGATATATTGCAAAGCTGTACGACCATTAATGTTTAAAATATTTTATAAATAAAGAGATGTTAATGTCATGAAAAAACCAATGTCTGATATAAAGTTCATTTTTCACACAAAATCACCTCTGACAATATATAAGCAGATGCATAAAGGTAATGTCAGATTAAATATTGATGTTCATGGTAGTCCCTATAAAAGTGGTCAGGGTGGGCTTTACGTTGGTAATGCTATTTATAGCCCCGGAATGCTGCATGACTGGCTTAAGACGGTCGTGGATTTACAGACAATACATTGCATAAGACTTGTTTCATGTTTTTCCGCTTATGGTGGAGGCAGCAGCTTTGTTTGCCGTTTATCCCGACTGCTTCCTGAGGTGTATATCAAAGGTTATGTTAATGAAGTGTTCAGCGAAATGTCTCCTCAGGCAATAGGATATTGTCTGGGCGAATTTGGGCCTGTTCAGACAACTGTTCTACTACAGAGACTGTTTCCTGATGGTCCTCCACCGCTGGATAAATTTGATAAGGATTTTTGTTCTGTCACCTATAAAAATGGTATTTTAATTAAAAGAACAGACAGTAAAAGCAAATAATTTCGTTGCTGTTCATTTGAATCAGATGTTACTGAAGTCGAGCAGGCAGCCTGACGGCTGCAGCTTGTCATGGCCCGTTCAGCTAAACCCCGTAAACGAAAACCTGCACCTCAAATAAGCAAACTTCCCCGCTATGTCGTGAAGCTTCACGACGATAACTTTTTTGATGAAGAAGAAGCTGAGGTTCTGCACTTTGATAATTTTGACGATGCCGTTAAGTGCTGCGCAGACCTGAATATTTCGTTCTTTGTGGATGTGGGAAACAAAAAGCTGGTCTTCTGGTTTGTACGTGTTGATGACGAAGGGTATCCGGAAATCGCCCGTTGCACGGAGCGGGAGTTTGCGACCATTCTTGCCGGTATCAGCGCCGGCGGCATGTTCTGCCCGGAATGTGGCACCGTTCACTGGCCGGATAGTGTAAACCCGCCCTTCTGATGCTTCCCCGTTTTGCGGATATTTTTCAGCAGGGAAACCGCTGGCTTAACTGGCTGGAGAAGCAGCCGGAAGGTTCAGTGCGTCCGGTAGTCATTGAATCGGTGACAAAAATAACTGCTACGGGCAAGACCCAGAACACGCAGTAATTCTGTCAGGGGATATGTTTGTCTCAGGGCATCAGTAATCTTTGTTTTTTCTCTGTTGTTCAGGTGACTGATACTGATGCCCGGGTCTTTTTTTATGATTTCCTCCGCTTTTTTCAGAATATCCAGCTCCATCTGCCGGCGGCGTATTTCCTGATTCAGTCGGGCGACTTCCTCCCGCAACGCATCGCGTTCTGCCTCCAGGGAAGGGTCGTTATGTTTACGCATAGTCTGGTAAGCACTGTTGCCGATAATTTCATCTTTCCATTTATACAATACCGCACGACTGACACCAATACGCCTGGCGATTTCACTGGCTGATCCTTGTCGTGTACAGAGTGCCATGACAGCCTGACGTTTGACTTCTGGTTCAAAGGGGGCAACCGGATTGGTCTTACTGGTAAATATACGTCGTCTGTCGGGGTAACGTTCATTAACCCAGCGAGCACATCGGTGCAGGGATAACCCAGAGTTCTGCTGGTAAACGCCAGGCAGCAGCCGTGGTTAAGATAATGTTCAACGGCAACCCCTTTGTTTGACGTCAGTATGATGCTCGCTTTTTCATATCGACGGTTCAGTAGCCGGAAGAACAGGCTGGCTTCCTCCCTGTTCATCGGCAGATAGCCTATTTCATCCAGGATCAACACCCGGGCATAACTCAGTTGCTGTAGCTGACGCTCCAGCCGGTTTTCCTGTTTCGCTTTCATCAGTGTCGCGATCAGTCTGTCCAGTGGCATAAACAGTACCCGATGTCCCGCATCCACCGCTTTCACGCCAGGAGCTATGGCCAGATGAGTTTTTCCTACACCAGGAGGTCCCAGCAGGATCACGTTTTCGCTGCGCTCCACGAACGCCAGACCAGCCAGTTCCCGAACAACCTTACGGTCGATGCCCGGCTGGAAGGTAAAGTCGAACTGCTCCAGCGTTTTGACCCACGGCAGACGAGCCTGCTTCAGCCTGGACTCCATACCGCGCTGATGCCTGCCGTTCCATTCCTGCTGTAGCGCCATGCACAGGAACTCCCGGTAGTTCAGCTCTTTTTTAGCTGCCTGTTCCAGCAGGCTTTCAACGTGATAACTCAGATGCTCCATTTTCAGGCGACTCAGCAGGACTTCCAGCTCATGCATCACAACAGCTCCTCACAGGCACTCAGTGGTCGATGTTCCACCTGACTGACCTGCTGCCAGAGCGGGGCGTGATGCTCCGGCACTGTCTGCCAGCCAGACGATGCCGAACAGAGGCGATGTGAGGCCACCAGTTTCTCATTACTGTAGATCCGCAACTCGTCATCCAGCGATATTCGTATCGATACCGGCTGACCACACAGCGCTTCGGGAACGCTGTAACGATTACCACCAACCTCGATATAGCTGTCCCAGGACACATGGCGGATGTCGAAGTAACTGGTATCGAAGTCCGTATCCGGTAACGGCTGCAGATGTTCCTGCTCCAGCGCGAAGCGCTGTTCCGGCGTTTCTTTGAACTGGCGAAGTTCCCGTTTGTCAGCCACATCGGCTATCCATTGCTCCAGTTGTTGATTGACATGAGTGAAGCTGTCGAACCTGCGGTACCGGACGAAGAAGTTCTCCTTGAGGTATTTCACCATCCGCTCAACCTTACCTTTTGTTCTGGCCCTGCGTGGACGGCATGCCCGTGGCAGGAAGTGATAGTGGTCAGCCAGCAACAGGAATCCGGAGTTGAACACGACTTTCCCGTTGTTATTCTTCAGCACCGCAGCCTTCTGGTTATCAACCAGCACCGTTTTCACACAACCACCGAAGTAGCGGAAGGCGCGAACCAGTGATTCGTAGGTATGCTCAGCATCCTGTTTTGGTGCGGCGAAGACATGGAAGCGGCGGGAGAACCCCAGCGTATTAACCGCAAAGTTAACTTTGCACCGTTGCCCGGCAACCTCCACCTCAACTTCGCCCCAGTCGTGCTGGAGCTGGTATCCTGGCTGAGTTTCGAAGCGAACTGTTCTTTTTGACGGACGCATTTTACGTTTGGGCTGGATGTAGTAACGCAGCATGGAACGTCCGCCCGTATAACCCATTGCCTTAATCTCCGCGAAGATAACCTCGCTATTCCAGACATTCTCTGCCAGGCGCATGTCGATGTAATCCATAAACGGTTTCAGCTTAACCATTTTGTGGCGGGTTTTTCTGGCTGGCGGTTCAGGGTATTTGAGGTAGCGTCTGACCGTCCGTTCAGAGCAACCAATCTGAGTCGCAATATCGACAATGTACGCGCCCTGCTGGCGCATTTGCTTTATCATGTAAAAGTCCTCTCTGCTCAGCATGTTGATGTCCTTTCTGGTGTGAGAACCTTAAGGAAACAACATGTTGGGTGGAGCGGACAATCCAAATGGTGAATTACCGTCTTATATCACTGGCGCTGACAGCACTGCGGAGTGAAGGCTGGCGCACAGAGGATACAGTATCTGCTGAGTCTGGTCCCCGACTGCCCGTGGCAGCATATAGTGTTCACACTTCCCTGCCAGAACTGGTCCCTGGTGTTCCACAACCGATGGTTACTGGCAGAGATGAGCCGCATTGCAGCGGAGGTGATACAGGAAATCTGCCGTCAGGCAGATGTGGAGCCGGGGATATTCACGGTAATCCACACATGGGGGCGTGACCAGCAGTGGCATCCGCACATTCACCTGTCGACCACAGCCGGAGGAGTGACGCCGGGTCACACCTGGAAAAACCTTCATTTTTACGCCCGTAAGGTGATGAGCATGTGGCGTTACCGGATAACACGGTTACTGTCACGGAAATATCCGGAACTGTTGATACCGGATGAGCTGGCCGTTGAGGGAAGCAGCAGACAGGAATGGAATCGCTTACTGGACACGCATTACCGCCGCGGCTGGAATGTGAAGCGGGGCTACCGTCTGACAGAGCTGGTCCCGATGCATTAGCCACTGACGCAACAGCGGGTGTGCGGCTGAGAGCCGCATCGGGGAAGTTGCTCCCATTTTCAGGGGAATGAAGTAAAAAACCATCAATGATATGCAATATCAATCGATAAGATCCATTTAATTGACGGCGGTGCACTCATGGCACGCAGGCAGTGTTGAATAAACATCCGTTTTGGATATTTTTCAACCTTTTTAGGGTTTAAATTCCTGTCGATTCAATAGACTGCGTGAATATCGATGGTTGCGCCACAGGCCTGAGCATATTTTGTCAAAGTTTTCATACTGGCTCCTAAAGGATTACTTTCCAGCCGGCTGATTGCTGACGGACGTAACCCCATTCGTTCGGCCAGAGCAGACTTTGTTAACCCCGCTTTTTCTCTCATTTCGTACAACATTTCTACCATCTCCAGTTCTTTATCGGCATCTTCATACCCTTTGACAGCTTCTGGAGTATTAAGCAGTTTTTGCTTTACCTGGCTGAACGGAACACCTTTTACTTTCATCATTTCATCTCCTTCAGGCGCATCCTGGCGATTTCAATAGCTTTCGTTGGTGTCTTTTGCGTCTTTTTCACAAATGCATGCAGCAGATAGATTTCGTTACCCGTTGCATAAGCGTACAGTGTCCTTGCGATATTTTTATCCCCGACTCTCAGTTCAAAAAGCCCTCCGCCAATTACACGGCTGTGTACTGCACCCATTTTGTTGGACGATGAAATGGAATAGCCCCTGATATGTCAAAGCCAAAATACCCTTTTGAAAAGCGCCTTGAAGTCGTGAATCACTACTTCACTACTGATGATGGTTACAGGATCATCTCGGCACGTTTTGGTGTCCCCCGAACCCAGGTCAGGACATGGGTTGCCCTCTATGAAAAACATGGAGAAAAAGGTTTAATTCCCAAACCTAAAGGTGTTAGTGCTGATCCAGAGTTGCGTATTAAGGTCGTGAAAGCTGTGATCGAGCAGCACATGTCCCTTAATCAGGCTGCTGCTCACTTTATGCTTGCTGGTAGTGGTTCTGTAGCCAGGTGGCTGAAGGTCTATGAAGAGCGCGGAGAAGCTGGTTTACGCGCGCTCAATATTGGCATCAAAAGAAACATTGCAATATCAGTTGATCCAGAAAAAGCGGCATCAGCATTGGAGCTGTCAAAAGACCGACGCATTGAGGATCTTGAAAGGCAAGTTCGATTTCTTGAAACGCGGCTTATGTATCTAAAAAAGCTGAAAGCCTTAGCTCATCCCACGAAAAAGTAAAAGTACTCAACGAGCTAAGGCAGTTTTATCCTCTTGATGAGCTTCTCAGGGCTGCGGAGATACCGCGCAGTACGTTTTATTACCATCTAAAGGCTCTCAGCAAGCCTGACAAGTATGCGGACGTTAAAAAGCGTATTGGTGAGATTTATCACGAGAATAGAGGCCGATACAGATACCGTAGGGTAACGCTGTCTCTTCATCGAGAAGGGAAACAAATTAACCATAAAGCTGTTCAGCGCCTGATGGGAACCCTCTCACTTAAAGCAGCGATTAAGGTCAAGCGATACCGCTCTTACAGAGGAGAGGTAGGGCAAACCGCCCCTAATGTTCTCCAAAGAGATTTCAAGGCTACGCGGCCAAACGAGAAGTGGGTTACCGATGTTACTGAATTTGCAGTCAATGGGCGCAAGCTGTATTTGTCTCCAGTAATAGATCTCTTCAACAACGAAGTTATTTCTTACAGCCTTTCGGAAAGACCAGTGATGAACATGGTTGAGAATATGCTCGATCAGGCATTCAAAAATGCTTAATCCTCACGAGCATCCTGTTCTGCACTCTGACCAGGGATGGCAGTATCGTATGAGAAGATATCAAAATATCCTTAAAGAACATGGTATTAAACAAAGCATGTCCAGAAAAGGCAATTGTCTGGATAATGCTGTGGTGGAGTGTTTCTTTGGAACCTTAAAGTCGGAGTGTTTTTATCTTGATGAGTTCAGTAATATAAGCGAACTGAAGGATGCTGTTACGGAATATATTGAATACTACAACAGCAGAAGAATTAGCCTGAAATTAAAAGGTCTGACTCCAATTGAATATCGGAATCAGACCTATATGCCTCGTGTTTAACTGTCCAACTTTTTGGGGTCAGTACACTGTGAGGCATTTTCATTTTGTTACCTTCCTGTTCCAGCCGTTCAATCCGTCTGGCCATGCGACCACGCAGATTGTCTGGTAATTCCAGCAGCTCATCCAGTGCGGTCGGGTGAGTAATCACATTAAACATATTATAGCCTCCGAAAGAATAAAATACACCAGAACGGGAAAATTGAGCAAATATCAAATTTCACCAATAAATGAAAATACACATTAAGTACAGAGATCACTGGGGAAGAAAGGGGTTTTGATGCCGCGCTAGCGGCATGTAAGGCGGCACTCTGTTGTTTTCATATGATACTGGAGTAAAACCGCCGAAGCCCGGCGTAAGCCGGTACTGATTGACAGATTTCACCTTACCTATCCCCAGCCCTGCTAAGCCATACCCGCTTTCAGCTATGACAGAGTTTTTGTGCGCGGTCGGAGTGGTCCCGACGAGGGTTTACCCGAAGTCGGGGCGTATCTCCGCGTTAGCGGGCCGTCAGGGCCGCTTACGAGCGTGTACTCAATACTTCCAGCGAGAAGACTGACAGCGATGAAAACTTTTAGTTACAACATTCATAATTAAAAGCGACTCTGTTCCGGCCCTTTGGGCCGGGGCGGGGCCGCTTTTCAGTTATGAGGGAGGGGCGTTGTGGTTTCAGTTCTGCGCTGGACCGGGTTTTTTCCGGTGGTTGTATCTGAGTGTTGTAACTAAAGTGTCTCCGGTCGGGGCCCGCCGTTTGCGGTGGGAGGTGCATACCTGTCTGTCCACAGGACAGGCAGTGAACAGGTTTTCTTTTTAAATGAATGTAATTAAGTAGTTTAAAAGAGATATAGATAGGGGTTTAAAAGATACATTGCACCCTGTAACGCTGACGGCTGGCGCTTTATGGCATGAACGGCTGTAACCTTATGGGGAAGTCCCTTGCAGTTTAATGTGGATAAACAAAATTTCCCGTCTGTGAGGCGTGTTTTGTATCAAAAACAGGGGGGACCGGATGCACCAGAAGGTGGATGATGAGGTTGTTTTTTGGATGTGGTGCTGATTTTTTGTTCGCTGACAGGCTTCAGGCGTACGGATGCCTCCGGCGCGGGCCGGATTATTCAGTCGTGGTTACTTTCAGGGGGAAGCTGTGGCCAGCCGGCTGTAATTACGGTTACGTGACAGAATCATGCGCTCTTTCACACGACGCTCCACTTCACGTTTTACCGCCTCATGATTGCCAGTGAAACGTCCTTCCGCGATTTCACGCGTCAGCTGCCGTTTCACCAGGGTGACGATATCCTGACGCTGCCTGTCCGCATCGCGACGCGCACGGGCACGCTTTATTCCACGGGACTTAAGCTCTGTCTGGTAACTGCGGAAACGCTCACGGACAAAACGCCAGGCTTTCGCTATCAGCTCATCCATAGCCAGGGTATCCAGCCCCTGCTTTTTGCGCTGTCTGTTTTCCCATTCCACGCGGCTGCGGCGTGCAGAAGCCACTGCCTCCTCTGATACATCGAGGGCAGCAAACAGCGCCGGTGTGAACGTGATATCGGTCGGAATGTAGCACCCGATAAGCGGATCATATTCCGTCTGGTAGGTAATCAGTCCCAGCTCTGCAAGGAACGTCAGGGCCCGTGTGGCCCGGGTGATGGAGAGTTTTCCGGCAGCAGACTCCGTCGCCAGTCCGCACTCAATGGCCAGCGTGGTGATGGAGCACTGGACGCGGTTGGCCAGCGGGTCATAGTGGAAACACAGCCCCTGCAGCAACGCATCAATAGCCCGGCGACGCAGTACCGGTGGCATGCGTCGACGCAGGCCCCGGGAGCGGGCATGTGCCACATGAATGGCGAAATCAAAACGGGAGGTGAAGCCCACCGCCTTTTCCATCAGTTTTTCGCAGAACGGCAGCGTTCCTGCTCCTTCACGGGGTGTGAACACCGGATTCGGGTTCTTTACCTGGCGGTAATACGTTTGTTGAAGCTCAGCCACACCATCCAGCACTTACAATGCGCAGAAGGAGTGAGCACAGAAAGAGGTCTTGAATTTTTCCGGGCATATAACTATACTCCCCACATAGCTTGATTGTTGGCTATGCGGTTTTATGGGGCCCCGGTAATCTTTCATGTCGCCAAACTTGAAGGAGATTATCGGGGTTTTCACTTTTCTGGCTCCTGTACATCCACATCAGAACCAGTTCCCTGCCACCTTATGGCGTGGCCAGCCACAAAATTCCTTAAACGATCAGCAATCTATCACGCACACCAGAAACAGGCAAGAATGTGATGTCGCTACATTTTAGTTAGCTGAAAGCACTCTTCTGCTTTATCAGTTCAGCAATCATCTCAGCCTGAGTAACACCTTCAGCTTCACACATCTCCTGTAATTGCGCTTTTAACGCAGCAGGAATGAACACTCTGAGTTCTTTATGTGTGGCACGTTTTCTTGCCAGAGATGCCTGCTGACGTTCTGCAAGCGTCAGAGGATTACCTTTTCGGTATGCTCGCTTTGTACCTGATGAGGAGGTCACTGCATTTTCTGTCTGCGACATCTCGCCTCCTCAATTCTCAAACAGGGATCGTTTCGTAGAGGATACTACAGTTTTTTGAAATCAGCGACTTGAAAGTTGTGACGATGATCTGTGTTGGCGCACAAATCATGTCTGATTACGACCGTTTAATGTGATTTTGATAATGAAATGACTGAAAAGCTGGAAATGCCTTAACCTGGATGCCGGCCCCGGGCGGGACCGGCTGTTTCTGGCATGTCGGGTGTCTGCCCCTGAAGTACCTCACACTTCCGGAAAGCGGGGACTTCCGTCCCCGCCCGGCAGCTTACTTCCGTGCTTCGTAGGCCAAAGTTACCTGCACCACTGTATTTCCTCTGTGAATATTCAGTTCACATAACCGTTCCCTGAATATCAGTGAAAAACACAACACCGTAGCGCACACAGCGAGCAACCCGATAAGGGCATATTTCGTCATAAACTTTGACCTCTCTGCAAAGAAGAGGCTACAATCAGTAGTGCTACGTACTTCATGCAGACCTCACGAGTTAATGGATTAACGAGTGGGGTCTTCGCATCTCTGGTACCTGCGTCTTGCCTGAACCAGAAAGGCTCAGACACCCGCCGCGATAATACCACATTCCCCGTTGCTGACTATTACCTGCATTTCCCGCTTTTTACTACAGAAGCACGAAGGCGTCACTCCAGCCAATAAGTATGCTTTTTATTTACATCAATTTTTAATCCGGTACCGACGTTTCCCTCCAATTAACTCGCTTTTCGTATGACTCATGGCAATAAAATTTTCTTTACCATATGACAACATCCCAATAATATCAAAGTTGTCTTTTATCACCGCTGGCCAGTATTCGCTCTGCATCACCGGTCCGTATACCTGCCGCATGCAATTCCATCAGCAAAGGAGAATGCTGATTTACACTTTTGAGGATAATCCGGATAAGTAACGCTGCAATAATCAGAACAATGAGAATAAAAATAATCAGTTTCATTGTTTATCTGCTCCTGGTGATTAACTATGCTGAATTATTACCTTACATATTTCCATATCTCTTTTGGTATCCCGTCATATAACTTTCCGGTGATTAATTCCGCTAACCGGTGGTCTGCTGCTGAATTAAATGATTCACGTTCACTGCCCGATAAGCTGTCTCTGTTTTTATGAATAATTTTTTCCAGCGTATTGACTGATGAACATCGCCGTAACTGATACAGCCATTCCTGTTTTGTTTTCGCCATTTTGATTCCCGCTGAGAACAGATGAATGATAAGATTTCCATCGCTTTATTTACGGTGTCTCCATATCCAGGGTGGAACCGGATCAGCATTTTTCCATATCAAATAAATGGCTCCTTTATTTCAGACATCCTGAATATTGCAGCACACATTGAATAACGCCTTATTTTGTGAAATAAATCACAAAATATAAACTCACGACTTAATACGGAAAAAACTCTGTGCTACTCAGAATTGTCCGGTCATACTACCCGACCGGAGATTAAAAAAGTAAATCTCATGCATTATTCAGCCTTCTGACTCCTGGAGTAATGAAGGCTGCTTTTTCGTTACACCCTTCCCCGGCAGCGCCGGTGGCAGTGTTCAGCCCTTTTCCGGGCAAACTGCTGCCAGTCTGTCCGGGGCGCAACACCGGCAGCCCGTCGCCATGCTTCAGCGGCTTCCATCCAGAGCCCCCTGACTTCCAGAATAACAGCCCGGCCTCCGGCACGCTGCCAGCGCCAGACCTGAGCGTTCCGTGAACTGTTTCTGAATCCATTCATTTTTCTGTCCCTCCCTTTCAGTCGTCAGTATTATTGTGGTAAATAATTCAGTGGACTGGGTTCCTTTCGGGTACGGAAGTTATTTCCTTTTAAGCCTTATTTCCCTGCTTCCTCTCTCTGATGGAGGCTTTTTTTTATTTCTCATCAAGCACGGCCTGAAGTTCTGCCTTTATCCGGTTCTGGCGGCGGATTTTATCCAGACGCGCTGCCGCATACGCTTCCTCCTCCTGAGAAATATGCTCCGTCACATACCCTTCCGTGTCATACCGGCAGGCACCGGCTTTCATGGCACACAGATAGCTTTCTGAACGGGTAATGGCCTTCAGCGCCCTGCGCAGTTTTTTATGCGAGAGCGGGATATTCCGCTGCACCACGTCTTCCAGTAACACGTCACGGATACCGCAGGCCAGAAGCCGGGGGGTGTCACCGTCAAATAATCCCGGCCACCAGGGCTTCAGGGTGTTCACGGCCTCATCCAGTGTGGGCAGGTTCAGATAAATGGACAGCGCCTGTCTGGCCTGCGCTTTTTTTGCCGCCTGCTCTGCTTCCCGGGCTGCTTTCTCGGTCAGCTTCTGCTTTTTCACCTTCCATTTTGGTGGCGTGGTGACATTGATGATGGTTTTCCGGCTGCGGACAGGCGTCTCTCCTTCCGTTTTCCGCTTCAGTGTCAGTACCGGTCGCTTCTGCTCTGTCATGCTGTGTTCTGCCTCTAACGAATAATCCTGTTACAGTCAAAGATACCACACCCGTCACAGTGCCAGAACGCCCAGCACAGCCAGATGACAGGCATAGAAAATCGGGAAAAAATCCCCGGGCCAGAAACGGGGTAGTGATTTCCCTGCACACGACACCAGACCAACGGTCAGCACCGTCATCACAAGGCCAGCTACAGCCGCCGCATCACTGGTGGCGAGGTTAAGCGCAGGAATCACGGCCAGCAGGCAGGCAACCAGCGCCAGACGTTCCGTTCTGTCTTTCTCCCTGTACAGCCTGTGGCTGACCGCCAGCATTAGTAGCCCGGCAATGCCGTAACTGGTGCCGGACAAAGGCAGCCACGCTGCCAGCAGCAATATGGTCCCCACCAAACGCCACCAACTGCGCGTTTCACACCACGTCAGCATCTGTGCCGCAACCGCAAAGGCAAACAGGATATTCCCTTCATACCAGGGAAAGCCGGCAACGTAATACGCGAACTGGGCAATCACAGCCCATCCCCACAGCCGGTTAATGGCCGACTGCCGGATATGCGCATGACGGGACAGATTCAGCCCCCACACCAGGGCAAACAGCGGAAACGCGCCCCGCCCGGCCAGAAACATCCACGTCTGATCCAGATGCAGAATGCGGTTTGCATGGTCCAGCACCATCAGTACCAGAGCCACAGTTTTGATGATATCCCGCTGTCCGGGGGACCAGACAAGAAGGCGCTCCAGCCACTCCCGGGGTTTCATGGTCACAACACCGACCGTGTTATTCATATTCTCCATATCATCACGCCTTACGAAGCTTTAAAACCATACATGTGCCAGCACAGTTCCCCCGATAATCAGTATCATCACTGCGGTAAGGCCGAGAAGAGACACATTCATCACACCAACCCGTCGGGAAACCGCATCCATCCCGATTAAAAGGCGGACGTAAGCTTCATTTTCCTTAAGCTGTGTTCTGAGCTCTTCCACCGACGAAGATATCACGGGCAGCAACGGATGCGCGGGGTCGGTTTTTTTAAGTCTCAGCCGGGTTCTCAGTAAAGCTTTCAGGAAGGCGCACCCCGTCTCGTAAAACTCCATGTTGCAATATTCATCCTCGCTTATGCAGTTTTTCAGCGATGCCAGCTCTGCCGTAAAGCCATAACGCTCAGGAATATTGTCCACGGATAACGCGCTCAGTATGTCTGCTGTTTTTCCCCGGATGTCATCAGGGGCAGGGAAGGTTTCCATATCAGCAATCTCCTCAGGGGGTTAACACAAACGCCCGGACCGACAGTATCAGTCTCCGCCCAGGGTTTTCTCTTTCTGCAGGTCACGGACCATATCCCGCTCCATCTGCTGCAGTCGCTCCTGCAACAGATTTTCCCGGGCAACCTCCCGGACAGCGTCCTGCACCCGTTGAGGCTCACGCAGCACACTCTCCGGCAGTACGGCTTCCCGTTCAGAAGTGACAGCCCGGTCACGCTCCTGCCCGGCAATATCCCTGACAGCCTGCTCTGTTTTGTCATCCGGCTGGTCAGGTTTTTCCTCTGCCATTTTTCTGACAATCTCATCCGCACGGCGTTCCGTTTCACGACGGATGGCCTCTTCAGCCTGCCGCTGTGCCAGTACCTCTGCCGTGACCGGTTCACCGTTTCCGCCCCCCGGCTGGACGCTGTTGCCCGGGATATCCCCCCACACGCGACCGCCGGTAATGGCACCCGGATTCCACGGGCGACCTTCACCGGCAATTCTTACCACCACACCACTGTCAGGATTATCACGGGCAATCCGGACACCATCCTGCATATTATCAGCCAGCAGGCTTTCTCCGTTACGGCTGCCCTGCAGGGCCACGAACTGCGCATCCCCGCTGCCTTTCACCCGTCCTTCACCACTGAATCCCCGCAGTCCGTTTCCGTCATCCGTGGTCAGTGGGTTCAGCCAGATACCAGCTGACCTGCCGTTACGGTCAAAGGCCGGCAGGGCCACATACGGCTGCGGATATTTGCGCCCCGGAGCAATAAACCGTGCCGGACTGTCTCCCCCGGTCAGCCCTGCCTGACGGAGAACGGCACGGCCAGCTGCCACGTCCCGCAACTCCCGCGCCGTACTGAACAGCCGCTCTGCATTCATGACCTCCCGGTCCGGTTTCGGCTCCAGCACATCGTGGGCAGTTCCTTTCTGTACGGCATTGTTAATGGCATCCGTCCAGCCCTGACAGTTATCGGTGTACACCTGCACATGCTGCTTCATACGCGACAGGGCCACGTAGGCTGACTCAAAGCCGGCCATCTGTTTCCGGCCACCTTCCGTACCTTCAAGCGCAATGGCAAAGGTTTCACTCGCCCCCTGCGCACCGTGGGCGGTGATGGCATAGGCCAGGTCAATATGTTGCTCTGCCCGCTCCTGACCGGGGCGAATCACCCGCGTCTGCTGTCCGTCCGACAGCGTGACACTGTCACCGGAAACCGCCATCACCGTCCAGACGCTGTTGGCCACATAACCGCGCTCCCGGTCACTCTTCGTGAAGCGCATCCGGTCACCGGTCCCCACCCGGATTTTGTCCGGGGTGTACAGTGTGACACCTTCAGCCACCGCCTCCCGGGGCGAAATCAGCCGCGTGTTACCTTCCGCATCCTGCAGGATTATCAGCCCGTCATCCCTGCTGATACCGGCAATCCGGTGATACACATTATCCACCAGGACAAGGGCATCCGGGTTATTCTCCCAGGTGGAGAGACGACGCAGTTCCCCGTCGCGTATATTCGCTGTATTCAGGACAGGCACCATGACCTGCTCTTTTCCCAGCTCACCGGCCTTTTCCCGTGCATCATGAATCATGCTGTTCAGCACGCGCCGGTCTTCATTCAGGTGCGTGACAATCAGCGTCTGCTCCCGTGCTTCCGGTGTCCTGCCGGTATAGTCACGGACAATGGCTTCATACAGTGTCATGGGGACATCCGGAAAAGCCTCGCCTTTCAGCATCGCCTTCTGCTGCGCTTCTGCCAGTTTCGCTTCCTGGCTGTGACTGAACTCCGTCACGGAGTGTTCCGGTGCCCAGGCGCCCTCCTGACGTGGCACCTGAGACGGTTTCACACTCTCAAGCCCGGACAATGCTCTTTCCACATCCCGGTTAATCAGGCTGTATACCGCCTCCCGCAGTTCCGGCGTCTGACGCACAATCTCCTTCATGATGGCCACATCGGCAGCACTGCGCGTCTGCTGGAGACGGAAAGGCTGACCGGGCGCGATGGCCTGCAGCTGGTCCGTGTCACCGCTGGCCACAGCACGACCACCACCGGCCGCAATCAGGGCGTATGCCCGTGCCATGTCGGTATTGCCCACCATAGAGCTCTCATCGAGCAGGAACAGCGTGTTGCTGAAATCCGGCGTTTCTCCGCTGCGCTGCTGCAGCTGCGTGTCATGCAGAAAGGACGCCAGTGTCTGCGCATCCACGCCGGCGCTGCGCATCTCCCCGACCGCACGGTGAGTGGGCCCCAGCCCCACAACACGGGGACGCTCACTCTCCGGCAGCATGTTCACGGCTGACATCACCGCCCGGAACTGTGTGGTCTTACCCACACCGGCATAGCCCTGCACCACCGTGAAACGGTCGATGGTTTCCAGTATCATGCGGGTGGCGGCGCGCTGTCCTGATGTCAGTTTCTCCATGAGTTCGCCAGGTACTCTCTCCATCAGCGGCGTGACCGCCTCCTTACCTTCGAGAATATGGCGAAGAATGCTCTTTTCTGCCTCATACGACGCACGGGAAACCAGCAGTCCTGTGCCATAGCCTTTTGCCACATCCACATACAGTAAATCACCGCGTTTTATCTGCGCATTGATTTCCCGTCCCAGGTCAGTAAAACGGGTTCCTTCTGCAGCAAACGACTTCGCCTCTGTCAGCAGGTCCACCTGGCTGAAGGCCAGGTTTTTACTTTCCACCACCGGAAGGGCCAGATGAATGGCCTGCTGTGCCGGCGTGTGAAGCCCGGCTTTCTGCAGACTGATAGCGGTTTCCAGCAATGTCTCACCGGCACGCGCCTTTATCTGCTCAGAAACCACCGTAAAGGACGGATGGCGGGCAAGTTTTTCCGCAGTACGGGTTTCATCCAGTGAGGAATACAGCCGGACATCACGACCGCTGCGGGCCAGACCGTTCAGGGTGGCGTTGTCCATTGCCATCTGTGTGACGGAGGCAAACACCGTCGCACTGTCACTGACGGAATGCCCGGGCGTTTCCACCCAGCCGCTCTCCAGCTTCAGTGCCGTGAACGGTGAGTAGCCAACAGGCAGGGAGGCCGGTTCAGCCCGCCCCGGCACAACAACCGTCATCGCGTCCTCGCTGACGGATGCCACCTGCAGGCGGTCACCGCCGGAGATGCGGAGTCCGGGGATTTTTCCCGTCACCCTCAGACGCTCGCCCTCTGCCACCGGTATTTTTTCCGGCCGGAACAGCGACCAGCTGCTGTCCAGGGAGGAAATACGCACCACCTGCGTTTCGCCCTGCGCATCCCGCAGGGTCAGACTGTGACTCTGCGCCGTCACCCGGTCTATCACATAACGGTCATGACTGCGTGTCTCCGGGTTCCACTGCTCCATCACCATCCCCGGGCGATACATATCCCGCAGATAACGGCTCCGGCTGTCCAGCCAGACCGGTGACAGTGCAGTCATGGTCACCTCCGGGTGTCCGAGCACGCCCTGTGTTTTCAGCTCACTGCGAATGGCCTGTGTCAGTATGGCCTGTTCCCGTACTCCGCTGACCTGTGCCACGCTCTCTTCTCCGGCTTTCACGCTGGCCGCAAAGTCCCCGGCCAGCCGGGCATAGCGGACATTCCGGTCCGGTTCACTGATGATGGTTGCCGGTCGCTGCTCTCCCCCCTGCCAGCGATATGTGTTCACCCCGGCATCTTTCATGGCCATCAGCGCACTGCCTGTACCGGTTCGCTGTCCGCTGTCGCTTATCAGGACCTGTACGTTATGACGTGCGGCACCGTCCAGCAGGGTTAACGTCTCTTTCAGGGAGAGTTTTTCGCCCTGGTCAACGATAACAGTACTTCCCGGTGTGAAGGCCATGCCCTCCAGCAGCTGACGCCGCCCGGTTATCAGCTCACCGGACAGCCGCTCATCCTGCTTCAGGTTCATCTGCGAGCGACGGTCAGCGGCGATAATCTGCACTTCCCGCCCCTGCTCCCGGGCCATCATTGCCAGCTCGGCCACCCGCTCACGCTGCCCGGCTGCACCGCCCTGCCCGGACACAATGGCCAGCGACGGACGGTCCTGTGCCAGAACGCTGACAGCATCGCTGTAACCGGTCGTCCGGGGGACACTTTTCTCCGGATGTACAGTCACCCGGTTCTGTTTCATGATGTCACGACTGAGTGCCCGGACGGACAGCTCATCGAGCACATGAATCCCGGACGTGAACAGCCCCTTCTCACGGTCGAGGGGAATCAGCTGCTCACGGCTGATGGCCTCATCGATACCGGCACGGGCCCGCTCAATCACACCATTTTCCGGCGGCAATATACCGACCGTTCTGGCCAGCACGTCCGTGTACGTAAACTGCACTTTTCGCTCACTTAATCCGGCAATGGCCTGTGTCACCGCCTGCTGCACATCCGGCCCGTCCTGTGAAGCTGGCCCGGGCGTCTGCATGCGGCTCTCCGCACGCTGATCCGCCGCGTCACGATATGCCCGGATGTCGAACCCGGTTTCCTTCAGCGTCTGCATCCATTCAGCCATTCTGACTTCAGGATCGACGTGCTGTTTGGATTTTCGCGTATCCAGTGCCGCCACATCCCGGGATTTCAGCGAGGCGTCTTCCCCGACGGCCTCCCGGATAGCCTGCGAGCGTCCGGAAAAGGCCTCCACCGGTACGCCCGGCATTTCCCACATACCGTGCTTACCAACCACTTCAGTTTCATAGCCCAGCGCCTCAACCTGCTCTTTCAGTTTTTCCCGGTAGAGCCTGCCAAAGGCAATCTGATTAGCGTACACATTCTCAATGAACCCCGTTTTCCCCACTTTGTCACTGCTCAGTGTCTTCCACTCGCCGTTATGCTGCGTGACATTAGCCACCACCGCATGCGTGTGTAACTGTGGTTCCTGATCGCGACTGGTGTCGTGGTTAAACAGTGCCATCACCAGATTACCGGTCAGCACCGTTTCTGACTGTCCGTCCGTCATCACCCGTGTGGAGGCCAGCGCCTCCACCTGACAGACAGCAAAATCCACGGCCTGATTATGTGCATCAATCAGGCGCTTATCGCCACCTGGCATGGCCATCATGGAGACACTTTTGGGGGCGGAGAACGTCAGGTCGTAACCGGGACGATGCCTGTTACTGCCATCCTGCATGCGGCTTAAATCCGCTCCGTCCGGCAGTTTCCCCTCCAGAAGACGGGTAAAGACATCCTTATCGACACTGCCCTGCAGCCCCAGTTGCTCTGCCCCCCTGCCGGCCCAGCGTTCCCCCATGCTGCCCAGCACATAGTAATTATCCTTGTCGGTATAATAGTTACCGGCACTTCCGGCCGATCTGACCTGCGCGATACTCATCATAAACGTATATCCCTTTGACATATCCCGACAACAATCCCACAATGGATATGCGCAAGACATATCCATGTAAGGAGGTAAATGATGGAAACCACCGTATTTCTCAGCAACCGCAGCCAGGCGGTCAGGCTGCCAAAAGCGGTTGCATTGCCGGAAAACGTAAAACGCGTTGAAGTGATTGCTGTCGGACGAACCCGTATCATTACGCCAGCCGGAGAGTCATGGGATGAATGGTTCGACGGAAACAGCGTCAGCGCTGATTTTATGGATAACAGGGAACAGCCCGGCATGCAGGAAAGGGAGTCATTCTGATGCTGAAGTTTATGCTCGATACCAACATCTGCATTTTCACAATAAAGAACAAGCCCGCCAGTGTCAGAGAACGTTTTAACCTGAACCAGGGGAGAATGTGTATCAGCTCTGTCACCCTGATGGAGCTGATATATGGTGCAGAAAAAAGCCAGATGCCTGAACGCAATCTCGCTGTGATCGAGGGATTTGTTTCCCGCATTGATGTTCTGGATTACGACGCTGCCGCAGCCACACACACCGGCCAGATAAGAGCAGAACTTGCCCGTCAGGGATGCCCTGTCGGGCCATTTGATCAAATGATCGCAGGTCATGCCCGCAGTCGGGGACTGATTATTGTGACTAATAACACCCGGGAATTTGAACGTGTGGACGGTCTGCGAATTGAAGACTGGAGCTGACCTGTTCATCAGAAATCATCTCCCGGCTCAACATCCTCCCCGCGCTCCCGGTGCACGTTGATATTTACCTCTTCACAGCGCTGCATCTGCTGCTGGATATCCGGATTCTGCTCCCGTTGCCATGCCTCATAAACGGCCATATCCACCACTTCACCGGATTCACTGATCCCGGGTGGCAGTTGCTGTTCCATCTCTTCTTCCGGTTTCATTTTCAGCTCCTGCTCGATCCCCCCTGCCGGAACACTCACACCTGCATCTGACTTCTTATCATTGATGACAGAAGACGCTGGCTGTTGTGGCTGTTCACCCTGAGTCACGTTCTCTCCGGAAACGACCTCCGGCACATCCGGTTCGAAGAGGCTGGCCATCTGGCGACCTTCTGCTTCCCTTGCGGCAAGCACGGCACTCAGGCGGTTCTCCATTTCCGGATTGAGATCACGCGGAATAAACTCCGGAGCAACCTTCGGTCGTGCCTGATATTTCAGTGAGAGTTTTACTGCCGGATACGGTCCGGGCAGGGTGACATAGCAGGTCAGATCCGGCAGAGACTGAATGTCGGAATAACTGACCAGCGTCTGGCGCTCCATATCCTTACCGGTCGATACCCCGTCACGTACAGGGTCAGCACCGTAGGAATACTGCTCGCTGGCTTTCAGGTGCTCTTTCTCACCAATTTCACCGGCAGCGAACTCTGCAATCTTATGGCTGGGAGAACGGAAAAAGGCACGGGTGTTCATGACGTCAAACAGCGTGGCTGCCGCTTTCTCACCGTAGATATCTTCCAGCTGGGCATAGGACTGGATACCAAACACATAACAGCCACCGAACTTACGGGCTTCCGGCAGGATCTCCACCAGGTCCGGCAGTTTGTGTAACGTGGGTAACTCATCACAGAAAAACCACACACGACGGTTACGGTTTTCTCCCATTGCCAGCAGCCCACGAATGGCAATGGACAGCCACATGGAGATCACCGGTTTCAGGGAAGCATGGGTGTCGGCGTTCGACGAGATAAACAGCCAGCCGTTTTTCTGATCTTCCCGGACACCAC
Source organism: Escherichia sp. HH091_1A (assembly GCF_030295175.1). Classification (NCBI taxonomy): domain Bacteria; kingdom Pseudomonadati; phylum Pseudomonadota; class Gammaproteobacteria; order Enterobacterales; family Enterobacteriaceae; genus Escherichia; species Escherichia sp. HH091_1A. The sequence continues at coordinate 89,764 of NZ_AP025748.1, forward strand.
GCATCCAGTCACGGATGGTGAAGGGCTCACCGTTATGCTCAATCCCCTGCAGGTAACGGATGGCTTTCACGTAGTTGGTCAGCACTGCACGGATGGAAATCGCCGTTTTCTCGATTTTCTCTTCCACCAGGTTGGCCGCAGGTGAATTACGCAGGAAGGTACGCAGTTTTTCAATTTTGATGGAAAGCAGTGTGTCCACCAGTTTGCTGTAGCTGCGGTTGGGGTCATTGCGCATCAGGTACGCCGCTTCCGCAAAAATGGTACGTCCTGAACCCTGCCAGAACGGGTCCTCTTTTGTACCCATCGGGATCAGGGTATTTGCCGTATTATCAAAATCCGGCTGTGTCAGGCACTCCTTCCACAAATCCCAGGCGGCACAGCGGGCATCCAGCGGATTCAGGATCTTATCAATGGACGGGTCATAGTAACTTTTAACAAATTCCCCTGATCGGTCATAAATCACCACCATATCACCACGCTGACGGGCGTAGTTGGCCAGACGACGGATAACTTCCGACTTACCGGCCCCGACCGTGCCGTGCAGACAGAAGTTCTGGATTTCGGAATCCCGGATAATCGGCAGGTCGCCAATCCGGATATCGGAGTCCTTGCCGTCTTTTTTCAGCATCCGGGCAACGTCCTTCGGGTTGTCTGTCAGCTGACGACCACCTGTGACTTCATTTTCGCTCTGTTGTTTACCCTGACGCCCCAGAATCCAGGAGACAACAAAGAAGGTGATCAGGCAGATAACCAGGGCCACAATAGTGGCCAGAACGAATGCGGACCATAGCTGCTCACCGCACCAGATCATATATTTATCATGCAGTACCTGAGCCGCGTTCATCCGGAAGGTTTTGCCGTAATACTGGATCTCATAGACCGGCTGGGACCTGATTAAATCCCGCATGCCTTCCAGCGTGGTACACCACCAGTAAATACAGCCGTTCACAAACGTCTGCCAGCTTAGTTTTACCCATAAAACCAGACCAACGAGGATCCAGAAAAAAATAAACAGGCAGTAAAGCATGATATTGGCGATCTGGCTGAACATGCGGATACGCATGGACGCAATCTGACCGCCCTGGGTCATATCCTTTGCGTTAAAACTCATGATGAAACTCCGGGAAAGTCAGGAACAGAGCAGAAAAGAGCGGTGTGGAATGCATTCACAGAACAAACCATGTATACCCTGTATACCGGTGGTGATAGCCGCCTGCTGGCCTGCCGGAAGAAACTTTTTCCAGCACGATATCAGTCAGGCGCAATATTTCAGACCAGTCACTCTCGTGTGAATACTGGATCTGAACAAAAAGGCGTACCCGTTCACGATAATCCAGAGCCGTGCCCGGTTCATAAAAGTGGCCACTGTCAGGAGATACACGGGACGTTTTATTGATGAGCTCGTATTTATCGGCATGAGTCTGTGACGACAGAGACCAGGTAATATTTTCTTCCAGCTCACCATCAATACGGCTACTCCCGGGCGTCCAGGCTATTTCCTGTGCGCCGGATACGATGATCTCCCTGGAGACTTCAGCCAGCTTTTTGGGAGTACAGAATACCGGGGCCAGCATACACAGGGACAACAAATTGCAACTGACCGCTTCCGGTTTAACCGGATTGCTCCCGGATTTCTCAGGAAAAGATATTTTTGTCAGTATTTCAGTTAATTCCTTATACCTGAGAGAATTAATAAAGTACATGACAAGCATCATGAGAAACAATATAACAATAAGCCCTCCGATAACCACTAAAATTATTGCTGTACAGATAGTCTTTAGTGGTCGCTGTATTATCCTGTATCACCGGGGGGGATTCAGTTACAGGCTTCTCAGTAAATTGATTATTCTCACCAACATATTCAGCGATATTGTCTGATGTCATTATGAATTTCTCCGGAAGATCCCGGCTTCGCCGGCAACACTTCACGGTCGCACAAAGAATTTGCACAACCGTTCAGTGTTCTCATATTTATTTCGGAAACGCCGGGAAGTGACAAAATTTATTTTGTTACTTTCCGGGGTTGGACAACGAGCAACGCAAGGCATCAGCTATTTTCTTCTGCGACGTCCGGTCGGATATTCACTCACAGGATGATATTCTGTTGCGCTTACGCCGATCTCATATGCAGAGAACGGTTCCAGTACTGTCAGGTATCTCTGGCAGGCTATGGCCAGTTCAGAATCTCCGGTTGCATCAGCAAACCGGTAAAGTTCTTTTAATAACTCCCGACATACATGCTCAGGATACTTTTCACTGTCATAGCCCAGCAGAAAGAGTACCTGCGAGAGACGAGATTCTGCACGGTTCATGTATTCATCCGGGGCAGGAATATCGGCCCGGTACAATCTGTCCGGGCCGGATGGGTAATTTACAGGATGTTCGCGATGGATTTAGCCAGCTGGTCTTCCAGTACAGGCTTCGCTTCTTCAAATTTCAGGTTAACCTTGTTGGCATTGGATACCACACGGGTCTGGTATTTATGCTGATTTCCGGTTGATGTGCTGGTCTGCACTTTTGCACCGGAGGTTCCCTGACGGAGAGCTGCAACATTATCAGTTCTGACTTCAGATGTTGTCCGCTCTGCAATTTGCACATCCGTGATCATGGTGTAGTTGATATCCTCCACCATTGCATCGGCAGCCATACCAATCAACCCTGTGGCAATCCCTACACCCAGCGCCGCACCGGCAGAGCTGGAGTTATATCCTGTGATGCCGGTGCCCAATGCTGCACCGGCAATGGCACCTTCATAACCGCTGTTCAGCCAGCTCTGAGACTCCCGCAAATCCATTTTGTCTGCCTTCAGGACATTGGCCTGGATCCAGTAGTATGCCTTGTCAGGTGAGGTCACAACCTGGTAGCCTTTGGCTTTAACGGCATCACTGATTTTTGCCTGCAATCCGCTCATATCCTTGTCAGATGTGTTTTTGATTTGCAGGAAAACGGTGCGTTCACTGGAAGGCTCCAGCCAGATGGTTTCACTCATCTGAGTTTTGACTTCAAGATTACGCTTCTTGATTGCTGTGCTCATCGCACCACACCCTGAAAGGACCAGAGTGGAACTAACCAGTGCAACCATCATCAATTTTTTTGTTTTCATCAAATTACCTTTATTACAAGCTACAGTTTTCTTATCGCCTATCATCATAGTCCTGCCAACGAGTCCCAAAAGTATTTCCTGCTGAATCAAATCCTCCATGCATAGGATATCCGGTTGAAGGGTTATAGTAGGTAGTTGGGGTGTATTCAACGAACCCGAAGTCTAACTTTTCACCCCCATCATATTGGTTTTTAAGTTGATTCCCCCCCCATTCTTTTATGCTTATACAATCACTAACTTGCCTTAATTCGTATAGTGTACCAATGATAAAAACCATCAGGCTTAATAACGGAGAAAATAAGGAAGATACTGGCATCAGTATATACCAAACGCCTTTGCTGAATTTAAACTCATCCGACACATGCCGTTTTTTTCGTATTTGAGAAAACAACCATATAAACAATCCCTGCCATAGTACAATAAAGCACAGGATAAAAACTGTTTCAGCGCTCCCCCAATCAGCCAGATAACAGGCAATGAGCTGTATCACCGTTATCAGAGCAATATGAGCTGAATTTTTCATCATCATCTCCCCCATACAATATTATTGCTTATGCTTATCCTGATACACCTTTGCTCTTTTCATCAGTTCCTGTGGGCTGTCAGCACCAGGCATTCTTTCCTGAGCCGACTTTTCTTCATTATATTTATTATCCTGAGACAATACCTCTGTTTTATGGTGATTTTGCAGTTCAGAATACTGCCCTCTTACAATATTTTCCTCGCCGAGGATGCTGTTCTGAGTATCCCCGATATTGCCTCGATATTCTGTGACCATATTATCAACCTGCTGCTTCACATCGTTACGGATATTACTGTCCTGCGTTCTTTGCTCAATAATACCCTGATGCCCCTGATGGTCTGCAATAATATCCTGGCTGCCACCGCCCGAAGGTACGCTCTCCATTCCTTTACCGATATCGCCACGGGATTCACGCCAGGCGTTATCAACACCAGGCTGTACCTGTTCCTGAACAAAAGACCAGGCCATTGCCCGACGACGTTCTGCAATCTCCGGTGAACTGGTGTTTGTCAGAATAGCTTCTGCATCCTGCGGCGCGTGTTTCATCACATACTGTGCAAACTGTTGTGACAGGTCTTCACTCATCTGCCCACTCATGCTTTCAGTACGGGAGGCCATTTCAGCATATTCATGGCTGCGGGTCATATTCGTCGTGTACTGGTCGTAACTCTGTTTCGCTGAGTTCAGGGCTGCAGACAGCTGGTCCACCCTGGAATCGGCATTATTGTCAGTATGGCTGCCGGATTCACTGACCTTGCGACTGGTAAAGTAATCGCTTGCCTCTTTAAAGTCTTGTGTAGCCCTGGCATCGATATCATGACGAGCATCATGACTGGCCCGTGAACCACTGCTGGCCTGATGCGCATCATCATCGCTCCAGTCAATACCTGCCCGACCACCACCTCTGACACCTGCGCCACCACCAACACCAAGAATTTTAGGTTTAATCCCCCATTCAGCATGAGCATCTCCATACATCCCGGCAGAAGCTCTCGTACTTCTGGATGCCAGCTCCTGAGTCGCCTGCTCATTACTGATATTATGCGCCTTCGCATAGCTTTCCACTGCGCTGCGCATACGGCTGGCCATCATGGAGTCCTGCGCACTCATCGTACTGTCAGCGCCACCGGTGACAGAATCACTGCTTCCCCGGTTAGAGCCAAACTGGCTGAGTGTGTTCCAGGCACTGGCAATACTGCTGCTGAAACCATGCAGGGCACTTTCCGCCTTATTCATCGACTCCCGGGCCATTTCCTGTTGCGCTGCTGCAATCTGACGCGTTGCATTAATACCAACCGGCAAACGGGACATTGCCCCACTGGCATCCATCACCATGCTGCCGTCACGGGTCTGCGTGGCGGTTGCTCCACTACCGGTCTGGTGCGTCATCTGACCAAATGACGTGGTACTGTTGGTGCTCCAGCTGAAGCCGTTCACGTTCTCCGTCTGCATGTTGCCGTAGGAGTAATTACCGTCAACCACACTGCCTGCCGCACTGGCGGTTGGCGTGATGGAAGAAGACGCAAAGTGGCTGTATACGCTGGAAAATCCGGCACCAAGGCCTCGTACCATCATCCATGACAGAGGGGGGATCATCGCTGAGAGATAACCTGCGGTTGATGCCAGGTCGGAGTATTTCAGCTGTATCTGAGAGACTTCCGACAACACCACCGGGGCACCGTTCTGCTTCGCATAGAATGTCATGGCACTGTTCAGAATGGCGTACAGCAGAGGCCAGGTCTGCAGCCACATAAGGGCAAACACATACCCCTTCAGCACCGGCAGTGTCATTTTGTTAAATGCTGCAGCCAGTACCAGAAGCGGGAAAATACCAATGGTTATTCCGGTCAGAATGGTCTGGACCATCGGCAGGTTTCGCATTATTACATGTCCGACAGAGACGTGCGCCAGTCGCTGTTTCTCCATTGATGAGGTGGTGGCCAGACTCACCAGGCTGGCCGTATCACCGTTACGGGCCGCATTACTGGTGATACCCTCTTTCAGTGCATTTATTGTCACATTCTTACGCATAATCTGGCTGGCCGACTGGCTGGCACCGTAGAAATAGCTGTAACTGTCACTGAGCAGTTCCCTGAATAACAGGTCAGGGTCCGGTCTGCCGCCAAATAACTGCTGCACATAATAATGCCAGGTCTTGCCTCCGGTCTTTGTATCAAGATTCAGCTTGTCTTTTAGCGTGACCGACGCATCCTTGCAGCTGACAAAATTATTATTACTGTCATATACCCCCCGCAGCGGGCTGGGCTGGGAAAAAATCACCATATAGGGGTCATCAGCCACCATCAGGTCTTCCAGCGTGTATTTGTGGTTCAGGTAAATATCACCCAGCACGCAGTTCTGAACGTAGTCCTGAAACAGGTTGATAATTTCGGGATTCCGGGAGAGAAAATCGGTGCTTTTCACTATCAGATTCGCCCCGAACAGCATCCCTGTCTTGCTGTAGGTGGCGCTGTCTGGCTGAGCGAAAACCATCTCATAGCCGGCCACCATTGCATGCCCGATACGGGTCGTCAGTGAAAGTGGCATCGCCAGCCCGACCGGTACATTGTCCACACGATGAACCTGAACCAGGTCACTGTTATCAATAATCTGCACCGATGTGCGGACATTAATCAGCAGACTGATAAGCACAAACACGGCAACCCATCCCAGCAAATCCATCACGTTATGTCGCTGTACCCACATAAACGCCACAGCAACAACAGACAGGGTGAGCGCAATTTTTTCGATGGAATCCCACGTCCGGGTACTCATAAAGGCAGCGATGGCATTCAGGTTGTTCCGTAACCATTCCCCACCGGCGATGACATAGACCTCGTTCACTGTACGCCTCCCCCGAAGTGATAATTATTCTGGTAACGGCTGAGCATACGGGCAGACAACTGCTGACGCATGTAGCTCATCTGACGGTCAACAACCAGCAGTGCATCCTGCTGGACCTGCACCTGGCTCTGGAAAATGGCAATCTGTTGCTGCGCCTGATTAAGGTTATCGAGCACACTGTCCAGGACCGCCTGCGGGTAGTTCCCGGTGGAAATCATCGCCCGGGCCTGCTGAAGCAGTTCCTGAATGTACTGGAGCATGATGTCGTAACCGATATAGTCCGTCAGCTGGTAGAGCACACTGTTGGATACGCCCAGCATCAGTGGGTCAACCAGATATCTGAAAACAGGAATGGTGGTGCTCTGAATGAAGGTTTTTTCGTTCTCAGCCAGCGGAGAATCACTGAGCGCCTTGTTCTGAATACTGGTGAGCAGTTTTGCTATCTGTGACTTGAGCGCCCTGTCCTTACTGATGGTCACATTCGCATCGGCCACCACGTTGAGGCACTTATCCGAATCATTGCAGTGATAAATTTTCGCGGTGCCCCCTTCCATAATCGCCCGGACAATATCGCGGTCAGTGGTTCGTGCAGGAAGAGGGGTAATCTCACTGTCTTCACCAAAAATCAGCGTACCGGTGAGCGTCATAATGAACTCTTTCAGCTCCTTGTTACCATCAAGCATCCTGTTTTTGGACAGAGAATCCCAGATGATATTGATGTTTTTCAGTACCCGCTCCTTGTCCTTATCGCTGGCCTTGTCACGAACCGCTGAGGACTGCCCTCCGACCGTGCACCCCTGACGGGAAGCGGCCCAGTCAGCAAAGATATTGCTTTCACTGCCAATGTCCTGGCAGACTTTCCGCTGAGATTCCTGCGTCTGAGGGAACAGGCCACCCACAAGCCCCTGGGCCACCTGACAGCTACTGAGGTTCATACTGTTAATGTCATTCGCCATCTTCTGCAGGAAATCTTTCGCGGTTTTGATTTCGGGCACCGTTGTCTGCAGGGCAAGGTCAAAAAAGTAACCCATCGCGTTACTCATAATCTGCTTAACAAAACGCTGCAGCTGCTCACCATTAATAAAACTGAATGAGCCGAGATAAGCATCGATGCCGCCACACCCTGCATTGATATCCGGCAGTGTCATGGAGATAAGCTGGATATTTCTGACCTGATTACGGGCATACAGAGAACCGCCATAGGCATACCCGGCAGCCTGCCCCTGCCAGACTCCGGCCTGGGTGGTATTGGTGGCAAACCCCAGCTTGTTAAAGAACTGGTTCATGTCGCTGTTGACGTCTGCAGACACAGCAGGCGTCACCGTCAGTAAGACGGCACAAAGAACAAAAAGAGATTTAATGCGCGGCATCATTATTGCCCTCCCATAATTTGTTCTCCCGGCACATACGACGTTTCAGCAGGAATATCATGATATTCCCGAATATTAATTCATACATTGGGGAAAGAAAAAATGTAACAAGAAACCCTGCTGCAAGCGCATATAACGTATACGGAATTGCATACATCAGAATGTTCCACATATAAATCAAATTATTTAATTCCGACTCTGTTTTCCACGAATCAATACCGGCGCTGAAAGTAGCATGCATACAGTGCCATAAAAGCAATCCGGCAACAAAGAAAACCACGAAAAGCCAGAAGTGTTTTTCGGTATTATCACAACTGCGCTCAATATCCCGTTTAATTTTTCTGATTTTGAATTCCTGATTCTTTTTGTTTTCTGTCATCATAAGTTTCCTCTGATATTTCTGATGATTCATTCAGATCGGTCATGCGGCTGTAATATATTTCAGACACCGAAATCCATCCCATAATTGCCCCCACAAAAAACACAACAGAAACAGAAAAGGTAAGACACAGCGAAACGACAATTTCAGCAGGGCTGGAGGGATAAAAAAGCCCCTGACGGATAAAGGGGATATTCAGGCTAACGATGATTCCGGTCGCGATGCCGGATATTCCGGCAATGAGTAACACCACCTGCTTATTTCGCACCTTTTTTTCCTCCGTACATCTGCAGAACGGTATCCATCCGCGCCATAAAACCGGCAGCATCTGATGCGCCCTGTAAAAGCGGCAGCGCTTCAAGCGTATTGACGTTAACCAGGAAGGTGGTCGGTGTGGCCACAGGGATATTCGGGAAGAATGTTTTCAGCACATCCGGTGGTGCAGGTAACGCCTGCGGGAAGGCCGTATCACCCTGACCATCCAGGGTATAGGGAAATACGGAAAATCCGTACTGCAGCGCCAGCTGTTTCAGTACCGGGTCAAACTGGTGACAGTACGGACATCGCCCCTGCATGAACAGCACCACTTTCCAGTCAGCAAGATTGACCTGAGTTCCGTTGCTGAGGCGGAACCAGCGGGGAGCCGACTTTTCTGTCCTGGCTGACGTGTCTGCTGCAGGCTGTGCGGCCATACCCTGCGGATTCCAGAGTCGCTCAATCTCATTCAGGGTGGAGGCCTGCACGGCAGCGGCGCTCAGTAACAGGGTGAACACCAGTGATTTAGTGAGAGACATGTCTGCTCTCCTTTTCTGCAGCAAGAATGGCGGCCTGACGGGCTTCCAGAGCTTCCCTTTCCTCCCGGCTGACGCGGGCTATCCATGTATCCAGTATCTGGTATGCGCCAAACAGTACGAGAATGGCCGCAATCAGCTCTGCCAGAAAGAAAGCCATCCAGGGCTTTCTGTAGACCAGACGGGCAACAATATGAAACCAGAGCCCCAGGGAGAACACCCATACACCTGTAATATCAAGACGGGGTAAAGAGAATTTATATTTACTCATATTAATAACACCATTATTATCCAGCATATTTCTGATTTCATCAGCAATATACAGTTATGTTAATCAGCACGGATTTAATACGATGAATTTATTTTTTGACAAAAAAGCACTCGAAATCATCAGAGACATTATCAGGGAAACAATGCTGGGTAATGTAGCCATAGCATTACTTATAAACATCTCATCAAGTTATATGACAACCAGAGATATATCATCACTGGTCTCGCTCTCTGTTTTTATTTTAACAATTATTTGTATTGAATTATGGGTGATTGTTTCTATAATAAATTATCTTAGCTTATTACAAAAAATCATAAAAAAGTTATCCATTTTTATACTCACTCTCTGGGTGTGTTTGTTCTTCACATTAACATCCCGTTATTTTGTTATGCTTTCTGATGCATGGACCAACCAGTAGAATATAATCATTCCTGCACCAGAAAACACTGCGGCAACAGTGAGCCACAAACGCTTATGCACGCCTTCTGATATGCCTGAAAAATATCCTGTATGGAGTAGCAGCAGCAACCATGACAACACTCCTGCCAGACCCAGCAGGCAGGAGGAATATGCCACAGTTCATATTTCATAATAACAATACCTTCCGCCATCATCATGGACAGGGTGCAAACCACAAAACAGACCCATGAAAAAAACGCCTGTCAGCAGCAAGGAAAATCACTGTCAGTGACATCACTGTCACCTGGGCCAGCAATAAAGGCCATAATGAAATAAAATTCATTTAAACGACCTCTTTAAAAATTCGGTTTAAAATCTTCAGAAACGTTCAGGAACTGTTTTGCCAGGTCGTCCTGCGAAATAAAACCGTATGATAACGGACGAACACTGCCCTGTTTCGGGTCAACCAGCATCAGGGCCGGGAAATATTTCACACCGAGGCGCTGCACCTGCCCCTGGTCAGTCCGGGAATCCGGCAACAGTGGATTAATCACGCCATCCACGGAAACGGGAATAACACTCAGACCATACGTATCCCTGAAGCCATTAATGACCTGCGCCAGCTGCCCGTCGATAGGGTCCTGCCCCCGGTAAAAGAACATGATGCCGTAGTGTTCAGCCAGTTTCGTAATGGCCTGCCGCTGCTGCGCCTGGTCTGCCGCCAGCTGGTTCCGTACCGTGCCGTTGTAATGGCTGTACTGCAGGTTATAGTCCAGTTCGGGATGCGCCAGCATGGCCTTTCTGGCACTCATGGTGAAAAGCCCGGCCTGCTGAGTCCAGTAATTCTGCAGCCGGAAATATTTCACAAAATTATCCACGCCGGGATACAGAATGGCTTCATACAGCGCCCGCTTTGTTGCTGTCTGCAGCGCAGTCAGTTTCTGCATAATATCCGGCTCCTGACGGGGAGCCGCAGGGACTGGTTTATTTTCTTTTTCCTTCGGATTTATTTTCTCGTTATACCACTGCCAGCCTGCATCTTTTCCTGACACCGGAAAAATAAAGCAGCAGAGTAACAGTGGCAGTAATGCTTTATTCATCTTCATTCCTTTCATCACTTTTTCTTTCATCAGGTTTCTGCAGGTCAGCCAGTGCAGAAAAACAACCATACAGAATAAACAGGAGCACACCGGAGTAAAGGATAATGAAAGCAGCAGCAAGTATCCCGCCCACCGTGGTTTCTTTTACCGTATCCCATGACCAGATAATTACCGTGGAAATGACAATTGCTGTAATAACAAGCCGGATAAGAAAATCAACAAGACGATTCGACGTGAATATGACTTTCATTATTTTCCCGACCTTACTGCCCCACCTGTTTCAGCTGACCGGCAATCTGCTCTTTCACTTTTTCGGTCAGCGCACCATTATCCGGGATTTTCTGGTTATTCATCAGGTCTTCGTAGAAGTTAGTGAAGTCCAGCTGGTCGAACTTAATACGCTGCAGTTCATCCACGGTGATCCCCCGGCAGTCAGGACTTTTTGCGCTGCCAAAACCAATACGCAACTGTCCGTTCCGCCCCTGCTGCTGGACTATCTGCGCCAGCTTCGAATCAAACTGGCAGTAACTGCGCTTTTTCTGCAGACAGACACCCAGCACTTTCCGGGAGCAGAACTCACCCACACTCACCGTCAGTTTATTGTCCTTCGCCTTTCCCAGCGCCTTTTCTTCACTGTTACATTCAGCCAGCCCCACATCCTGCCCCCAGCCGCCATCCTTACAGCAGTTACTGAAGCCGGCTGCGGCCTTACGGCAGAATTTCGCCTCGCCCGTGAAAGCCCTGACATCCACACCATTCAGGGCGGCAACATCCTTACCTGCGGCGGCCAGTGCCGCCAGCTGTGAAACGGCCTCACCAAAATCACTGTTTTTTCCGCTCTGCGCCTTATCACATTCACCATCGAGACAGAAGACATCACCACCACAGACCATCACCTTCCCGGATGTTCTGGACTCGCATGAGTATGTGGCATACTCATGCAGACAGCTTCCCTCATCGGAATAAAACGCGCACTGACGTGAGGCCAGCGTACAGGCCGGATTATCGACATATTTCTGACAGGTGCCATTATCTGCCGACTGCGTGACATATTTATCCCGGTATGCCCAGCACGCCTGTGTGATGCTCCAGGGTTTACCTTCCATCACACCTGTTTTCGTACCACCCGGCTCTGAACACTCAGTGCCTTTCAGCACGCCATCCGCTTTATTAAACGGACAACTCTCCACCCACTCCACTCGTGGAACCCATTCTTTATCACGGACCTTCATCCTGAGTTTCAGCGTAAAGGTGGACGCGCCGCTGGCCAGTTTCTCATAAACCTGTTGGTCACCGTTCCCACCAGAAAGACAGTTACCGTTAGCAGTACAGCCACTGCCGGTCAGTACCTGCCCCTGTGTCACCTGTAAACCAGCCGCCCCGGACAGAGGGAAAGTCCCCGACTGCCCGTTTGCCAGACCAACATTGAACGTTGAATTCATGAAGGTATAACGTGAGTTCAGGAAGAAAAAAGCGGCGTATACAGACAGTGAAGCACTTTCCACCGTGCCTGTTACCGGAGCCGTAACACTGAATACCAGTTTCAGCCCGTTCATACTGAACCGGAACTGTGAGTGCGGTATCGTCACTTCACGATATTCATCCGTGTATTTCCAGTCCCCTGTGATACTGGCGGTTCTGGAACAATATTCCTCAACCATCGTATCCCGCTCACAGGTATAGTTGGTGAATTCACTGCGGTTTATCTGTTGCGCACTGCACTGCTGTCCGGTGTTTCCCACGATGCTGTCAGCCCGGTTCACCACATCCCTGCCGGTCTGAATAAACGGCGCATCCGGTGACAGAATGTCTTTCGGCTTGTTCATGAAGGATTCTGTGATGGTTTTGCCGGTTTCACCGGTCGCCCATTCCGTGGTGCCGTCATTTTTCAGGCCACCATCCCCACCGGCAGTCACACCATCGTAATATTTTGTCTCGTCCGGATTTGCGTTATACCCCGGGATACTCTCCTGCGGATTAAAATTCTGGAGACTGCCAATACCCTGCCCCTGGATCTGACGTGCAAAATCAGAACCCGCCCGGTAATCACTGTTGCTGTCGGCAAACACAGAAAAGCTCAGGAAAAAAACAATTGCACAAATATTGCACAGTTTTCCGGAGCCATTAAAATTCAGAGACCTGAAAAAGGTATTTATCTTTTCTTTCATAATCGTAACCGGCTCATTTAAACCGTCTGGTCTGTTTCCTCCGGCTCTACAAAAATAATGTCCATCATTTTTAATGGACACTATCGTATGAAACACCGGACCTGGATCACTGAAGCTTTACGTCTTCACTTTGAAGAACATTTACCCCGGGTTGTGGCCGGGCGTCGCCTGGGTGTACCAAAATCAACAGTTTGTAGTATGTTCGTGCGCTTTCGGAGAGCTGGCCTTTCGTGGCCTTTGCCCGCAGGCATGTCGGAGCAGGAACTTGATGCCTGCCTTTACGGACAATTTTCCACGGTACCAGTCGTACGTCCTGAAAGCACCGTTATATCCGAAGCCCCCGTGGTAAAAAAACGTCCCCGGCGGCCCAACTTCCCTTATGAGTTTAAAATCGCCTTAGTGGAGAAGTCACTGCAGCCCGGAGCCTGTGTGGCGCAGATCGCCCGGGAAAACGGAATCAACGATAACCTGCTCTTCAACTGGCGCCATCAATACCGGAAAGGTGGCCTGCTGCCTTCCGGAAAAAATATGCCGGCACTGCTTCCCGTGACGTTAACGCCGGAGCCGGATAATAAAATCCCGGCCCCCGCACAGGAACCAGAGCAGATAAATACACCGTCCGACAGTCTGTGTTGTGAGCTGGTTCTGCCGGCCGGAACTCTCAGGCTTAAAGGTAAACTGACGCCGGCGTTATTACAGACACTTATCCGCGAAATAAAAGGGAGCAGCCACTGATGATATCTCTCCCTGCAGGTTCGCGTATCTGGCTGGTTGCAGGTATCACCGATATGCGAAATGGCTTTAACGGCCTGGCATCAAAAGTTCAGAACGTCCTGAAGGATGACCCGTTCTCCGGACACCTGTTCATCTTCCGCGGACGCCGGGGTGACCAGATAAAAGTGTTGTGGGCTGACAGTGACGGACTGTGCCTCTTCACCAAACGCCTGGAGCGGGGCCGCTTCGTCTGGCCAGTCACCCGTGACGGCAAGGTGCACCTTACTCCGGCTCAGTTATCCATGCTTCTTGAAGGTATCAACTGGAAGCACCCGAAACGAACGGAACGCGCTGGAATCCGCATATAACCCGTTGTAAAGTGAGGATATGGACACCTCACTTGCTCATGAGAACGCCCGCCTGCGGGCACTGTTGCAGACGCAACAGGACACCATCCGCCAGATGGCTGAATACAACCGCCTGCTCTCACAGCGGGTGGCGGCTTATGCTTCCGAAATCAACCGGCTGAAGGCGCTGGTTGCGAAACTGCAACGTATGCAGTTCGGTAAAAGCTCAGAAAAACTTCGTGCAAAAACCGAACGGCAGATACAGGAAGCACAGGAGCGAATCAGCGCACTTCAGGAAGAAATGGCGGAAACGCTGGGTGAGCAATATGACCCGGTACTGCCATCCGCCCTGCGCCAGTCTTCAGCCCGTAAACCGTTACCGGCCTCACTTCCCCGTGAAACCCGGGTTATCCGGCCGGAAGAGGAATGCTGTCCTGCCTGTGGTGGTGAACTCAGTTCTCTGGGATGTGATGTGTCAGAGCAACTGGAGCTTATCAGCAGCGCCTTTAAGGTTATCGAAACACAACGTCCGAAACAGGCCTGTTGCCGGTGCGACCATATCGTGCAGGCACCAGTACCTTCAAAACCCATTGCACGCAGTTATGCCGGAGCGGGGCTTCTGGCCCATGTTGTCACCGGGAAATATGCAGACCATCTGCCGTTATACCGCCAGTCAGAAATATACCGTCGTCAGGGAGTGGAGCTGAGCCGTGCCACACTGGGGCGCTGGACAGGTGCTGTTGCTGAACTGCTGGAGCCGCTGTATGACGTCCTGCGCCAGTATGTGCTGATGCCCGGTAAAGTCCATGCTGATGATATCCCCGTCCCGGTCCAGGAGCCGGGCAGCGGTAAAACCCGGACAGCCCGGCTGTGGGTCTACGTCCGTGATGACCGTAACGCCGGTTCACAGATGCCCCCGGCGGTCTGGTTCGCGTACAGTCCGGACCGGAAAGGTATCCATCCACAAAATCACCTGGCCGGTTACAGCGGTGTGCTTCAGGCCGATGCTTACGGTGGTTACCGGGCGTTATACGAATCCGGCAGAATAACGGAAGCCGCGTGTATGGCTCATGCCCGGAGAAAAATCCACGATGTGCATGCAAGAGCGCCCACCTACATCACCACGGAAGCCCTGCAGCGTATCGGTGAACTGTATGCCATCGAGGCAGAGGTCCGGGGCTGTTCAGCAGAACAGCGTCTGGCGGCAAGAAAAGCCAGAGCCGCGCCACTGATGCAGTCACTGTATGACTGGATACAGCAACAGATGAAAACACTGTCGCGTCACTCAGATACGGCAAAAGCGTTCGCATACCTGCTGAAACAGTGGGATGCACTGAACGTGTACTGCAGTAATGGCTGGGTGGAAATCGACAACAACATCGCAGAGAACGCCTTACGGGGAGTGGCCGTAGGCCGGAAAAACTGGATGTTCGCGGGTTCCGACAGCGGTGGTGAACATGCGGCGGTGTTGTACTCGCTGATCGGCACATGCCGTCTGAACAATGTGGAGCCAGAAAAGTGGCTGCGTTACGTCATTGAACATATCCAGGACTGGCCGGCAAACCGGGTACGCGATCTGTTGCCCTGGAAAGTTGATCTGAGCTCTCAGTAAATATCAATACGGTTCTGACGAGTCGCTTACGCTGCCTGTCGGAGTCGGGCCTGACGACCGGATGCCGCCAGGCAGCCGGGAGCCGAAGGGGCGCCCGGCA
The DNA here is from genome assembly GCF_030295175.1 of Escherichia sp. HH091_1A. Classification (NCBI taxonomy): domain Bacteria; kingdom Pseudomonadati; phylum Pseudomonadota; class Gammaproteobacteria; order Enterobacterales; family Enterobacteriaceae; genus Escherichia; species Escherichia sp. HH091_1A. The sequence continues at coordinate 105,485 of NZ_AP025748.1, forward strand.
GACAGGACAACACTGCAGTAGTCAGAATCAGAGTAGGAAGAAAAAGAGAATAATCACGGGAAAGGTAATGTCATTTCTGACAACTGGCCATAAACAGAGAAGGCGGGGGAGAAGAACGGGCGCCGCAGGCGCGCGTTCATCCCCGTTCCCGAAGGGAAACGGCCTTCCTGAAATCAGGTTGTTCATGCCCGTACAACATCAGCAAGGAGAAAGGGGCTACCGGCGAACCAGCAGCCCCTTTATAAAGGCGCTTCAGCGCAGTCAGACCAGCATCAGCCCTGAAAAGGCGGGCCTGCGCCCGCCTCCAGGTTGCTACTTACCGGATTCGTAAGCCATGAAAGCCGCCACCTCCCTGTGTCCGTCTCTGTAACGAATCTCGCACAGCGATTTTCGTGTCAGATAAGTGAATATCAACAGTGTGAGACACACGATCAACACACACCAGACAAGGGAACTTCGTGGTAGTTTCATGGCCTTCTTCTCCTTGCGCAAAGCGCGGTAAGAGGCTATCCTGATGTGGACTAGACATAGGGATGCCTCGTGGTGGTTAATGAAAATTAACTTACTACGGGGCTATCTTCTTTCTGCCACACAACACGGCAACAAACCACCTTCACGTCATGAGGCAGAAAGCCTCAAGCGCCGGGCACATCATAGCCCATATACCTACACGCTGACCACACTCACTTTCCCTGAAAATAATCTTGTCGTTCAGCCAGTTCACGGGCAATCCGTGTGATTGTTGCCTCATCACGCTGCCTCCCGGAGTTTGTTCGGCACCATCCACCGTTCCATCTCACGGACAGCGTGACCGGCCTCCCTTGCCGCCATACCAGCCTCTGCAATGACCTGCCAGAATGGCATATCCTGCCACTGCCAGCGTTCCATTCCGGCCAGTGACGGAAAACGCTCGCCCCACTGCCAGAACAGGGTTTCCAGGTCATGCTCTGCCACCCGGTCACTCCAGCGTGCATGCCAACTTCCGGCTGTTTCCGGCGAATGGAATGCCAGTTCGATTTCTGCCTGAGCAACCAGCGCCTGGTACGCACGGGTTTTCTGCTCTGCCTCCCTCGCCTGCTGACGGCTGTACTTCTGCATGACCAGTGCAGATTTATGGCGACTGCGTTCCCTGACACGGAACCGCACTGACGGGAACAACCGCTCTGCTGCATCACCGGGAAGAGGAAGGAGGCAGACCTCGCCCTGTGTTTCAATCAGCACATCGATGGCATACAGCCACTGAAGACGGTTGCCGCGCAGTTCTTCTGCGGTCAGGGACGGCATGAAAAATCGCAGGTCAGACAGCGAAATCCTGCGGCTTCCGTTCAGACAGCGGAAAAACGCCCCCGCATACGGATATTCCGCCAGCGTGTTTCCCTGATGGCGGCGTTTTTCCGTCTCCGCCACCGCCCGCCATGCGGCCTGTTGCTCTGTGCTGAGGGGAACCAGTGCCCGTGAACGTACGCTCATGCCTGACCTCCTTCCGCCATCAGGATATGGATGATGTCATTAACGCTGTACCTCTGCGCATCCAGTGACGCCGCCAGTGCCAGTGAATGGCTGACGGCTTCCGGTGCAAACCGCCGCTGCACCTGAACCACCGCAAACGGCTCACCACCGGCATTCACCAGAACCAGCACCCAGACCTGAGAGACATCGCCCGGTGAACATAACGCCAGGTGAAAACGTTCGTGGGCAGGCGTGAAACGGACCTGGACGGGGAAAAAGCCGCCAAACTCGCTGCCGTACTCGCCGTTCAGCGTCCAGTTGTCCGGCGCATCCAGCTCCCGCATCACGGCGTGTGTCAGCTCACGACGTTCATCACTTCCGGCTGCCCGGATATCTTCATATTCCTGTGCGCTCATGGTCTGTAATACATTCAGGGTCAGTTCAGTTTTCATCACGGTATCTCCCTTGCTGCCGCCCCGTCTCCGGCGGGGCGGCGTGATAAATGGTTTATGACTGGCGGTCAGGCGGCTTCTGCCTGGTCGTCACGGTACTCCGTGGTTTCCGTCTCTGCCTGTGGACGTGGTGCACACATCCAGCCAGGCACCCAGCGGTTGTCTTTCATGTGGAACTCTGCATGTTCAGCGGCATCGCCTTTCTTCATCTTCTCTGCGTCCCGTGCGGCACCGGACAGTCCTGCCTCATTCAGGGCTGCGATAATCTGCGGCTTTTTCAGGTGTCCGAAGAAGTTTGCTTTTGTCGGCTGCCACCAGTCGCGCATATGAAAGCCGATGGCGCTTTCCAGCGAATCCAGCGGACTGCGTGACGTGTGACCATACTCACGGATCTGAACACCGTGGATGCTGCACGCAGTGCAGAAACTGAGCAGGGATAACAGCACCTCCTGACTGAGTGACAGGAACGTCGTCATGTCACGTGACCATCCCTCCGGTAACAGGGCAGCAAGACGGGCTTTTTCTGCCATCATCGCCATGAATGCGGCACCGTCCTTCCCCGATGGCGCATCGCTGGTCAGCGCATAATGCTCACATTCCAGACGAATTTTTGCGGGATTGCTGTAAGCTCCGCTGCCAAACACATTCAGGCAGAGCGTCCATGCCAGCAGTGCCAGGGATTTGTCCGGTTGCTGCATCAGTGCTGCCTGGACTGCCAGCGTGCGTTCGGAAGACATTTTCGTCAGCAGTGGCAGACTGATTTCCTCCACTGACGCTTTCTCCTGCACCTGTTCCGTGCGGTCAGCGTCGTCAGCCGCGTCATCTTCACTGCGCAACTGCACACCACGCTGGACACACACATTACCGTAACGCCAGGACACCACCACACCGCTTCCGGCACGCATCTCCGGCGTCCACGCTCTGACCTTCGCCATGCAGCGCATCAGCTTCATTTCTGCTTCCAGCAGGTCGGATTCCTCACACTGGTTTTCCAGTGTGTCGTAACGTGCCATCAGTTCGTTCAGGCGTTCTTCTTCTGCCTCCGTCAGCACCGCTTCCGGCTCCGGCAGACTGCGATATGTTCCGGCATCCTCACGGCAGAAACCGACAGGCTCCATGCGTCCGGCGCACCATTCTCAGCCTTCAGCTTCCCGAAGGTGTTCAGCGACAGCCTGGAGTTTTTCCAGCAGGGCGGCATCGAGCGCAACACAGTCCACATAGCCACCCTCGTCGTCGCTGAACAAGTCAGTGCGCAGTTCATCTGGCGAGAAGGCATCAGCCCCCACGAAGCGGAATTTAGTGTTCCCCACCACCGCCACTTCACTTTCGGTCACCAGACGACGAATGGTCTGTACTTCCGGTTTACCTCCCCATCCCGACTGACAGGCGGCTTCAAACACCTGCACCTGACGCGCGGTGTCGTTCTCCAGCGCCAGCGCCTGACAGTGCTCGGTGGTGATGCAGTCTTCTGCCAGCGCATCGAGGATAACCGGGGCAAGGTCAGCCAGTTTCAGCATTCGCTGAACGTGGCGGGGTGAATAGCCCAGCAAATCACCGATTTGTGCAGGTGTTTTGCCTTCCTGCGCCATTGCGCGGAATCCGGCAATCTGTTCGGCAGGGTGCATATCCCGACGCTGACCGTTCTCGGTCATCGATGCGGCAGTCGCCAGCTCCTGCGGAATGACCTTCACGCGTACAGGCCAGTCAGCCGGAAGGATGTTGCGCTCTGCCAGCATGTTGAGTACTGCCAGTCGGCGACCGCCTGCGGCGACACCGTAACGGTCACCTGGCAGGGCATGAACAACCAGATTCTGTAACAGGCCGACACCTTTAATGGAGTCCGCCAGTTCGCTGACGGACTCCGCAGAATACGGCACCGTGCGCACATTCAGTGGTGATTTAATCAGTGAGGCCAGCGGCACGCTCACTTCCGCCGTCTGCGCCAGCAGGGCAGACAGGACTGTTTCCTGCGTTTTTGCAGGTTTACGGCTGGATTTACGCTCCGTTTTTGTCTTAGACTCTGTAACTGACATATATTTCTCCTTTGACCGGGATGGTTGTATGTCTGCCGGACGCGTTCCCGTCCGGCACCTCTCTTACTTAAGAATGCCGAAATCCCGGATGACATGGTTCATCCAGTACCCGGCACCGTCCTCAAAATTCCAGGTGCGCCAGACCATTGCACCGTTATTACGGACAACCAGGCGAAACTGTTCGCCGTGGTCATCCTCGATAAAGACGTTCCGGTACTGTGCGGCAACGGCTTCGGCATGTTTGCGGGTAAAAGGACCGTCAGGCAGTCCCTGAAGTATTCTGAAATATTCGCTCATCCTCATCTCTCCGGTGATGCCCCGCGCAGGGCGGGGCGGTTATCACAGTCAGGCCAGTCAGAACGGGATATCGTCTGAAAACCCGTAATCCTCCCCCTCCGGCGGTTGCGGCTGAGGCTCGGGCTGCGCGGCCTTACGTCCACGGCCTTTCGTTTTTGCGCCACCTTTTTTCGTACCGGCCTCCGCCTGTGGTTCCGGCTGAGGATGACCGCTGAACTGTTGCCCCTCTTCCGGCTGAGTCTGAGCACCTGCGGCACGTCCCAGCATCTGCATGGTGCCCGTGGTCTTAACAAGAATTTCGGTGACGTAACGGGTGATACCGTTATCCTCCCAGTTACGGGTGCGAAGCTGACCTTCGATGTAGACCTGCGCGCCCTTGCGCAGATATTCGCCAGCCACTTCCGCGAGCTTGCCGAACAGCACCACGCGGTGCCATTCCGTCAGTTCCTTAATTTCTCCCGTCTGTTTGTCGCGCCAGCTTTCTGACGTGGCCACCTGCAGGTTTGCCACTGCGCCCCCGTTGGGGATGTAACGGACTTCCGGGTCTTTACCCAGACGACCAACGAGTACAACCTTGTTAATTCCACGAACTGCCATGATGTGCCTCCTTCTGTTGATGTTTTCAGCCCCCATCACCCGTTGAGTTTCGGGAGCCGCGGTTTTGACGTTTTGCGGGGACCTATCTTTTGTTCCCTCCGGTATTAACCATCACCCGTTTGAGAACCTTCGCCGCAAGGGGCATCACTGCCACGGCCGGAAACGACTGTCCGGGGGCAGACCGCAAAAGTTTTTGCCTGCTTTTGGGCAAAAACTTTTGTGGGATGTGCATTTCACCCCTGGACTGGCGGAGACGGTTGTGGCTGTCTTTGCCCCCGGCGACAGGGGCTTACACGGGTGTATGGCACCGGATACAACAACGGGCAGGCACCCGCCGCAACGACGAAGAGCGCGTGCGCGAAACGGCGTTGCCCCTCACATCCCGGCGGCCTTTTGCCGGGATGCCAGGAGCGCAGGCCACGGCGCGACAGAGGCGGCGCGACCGTTCCGGTCGCTGCAAGCCGGGGGTTTTCACGCATCGGACCGTAGCGACAGCCCGAAACCGCGCCAGCGGGTTCGGCGGAGACTGGCAGGTGCGCCAGCAGCTGCCTGTCGGAGTCGGGCCTGACGACCGGATGCCGCCAGGCAGCCGGGAGCCGAAGGGGCGCCCGGCAGACAGGACAACACTGCAGTAGTCAGAATCAGAGCAGCAGGAAAAAGAAGAACAGTAGCAGTAGCAGTAGCAGTAGCAGTAGCAGTAGCAGGAACAACAACATCAGTAACAGACAAATGACAGGCATGAAGAAACAGAAGCCCCCATCAGAACGTCCGCGTAATGAAAGGGGCGGCGCGTCAGCGCGGCCCCTTTCAGCGCTGCCGGCGCGCGTTTTTTTCCCGGCGCGGGCAGACAGGCATTTATCCTCCCGCCTGCCCGGCGTCATCAGGCACGCAGACGAATAATCATCGTCGGAACACGGGTATAAGCAAACGTACCGCGTGGCAGCTCCTCGCGGACGTCAGAAAACGGTAACAGCTTCTCCTGCTGGCGCGGCCCGTTCAGACAGACGGCAACCAGCACGCCCCCCGGACGCAACAGGGAAAAAGCCCGCAGGATATGCCGGATATCCTGCCCGTGACTGAACGGCGGATTCATAATAATCCGGCTGTAATACTGCGCCGGCTGCCATTCCATGAAGTCACCATGCTGCACCCTGACACCGTTAAAATTTTCCCGCAGATACCGGACCAGTCCGCTGTTAATCTCCACCGCATCACACATGGCCCCCGGCGCGGTATCCCGAATCGCCCGCAGTATGGCTCCGGTGCCGGCAGAGGGTTCCAGAATGTGATCACGGTTGCTGATCTCCGCCAGTGTCACCAGGCGCTTACAGACCGGGGCAGGTGTCACAAAAAGCTGAGATTCAGCCCGGATTTCAGCAACCGGCGCGGCGTTATCCAGCCTTGCGCGCATCAGCCGGATACGTTCTCTTAACTGACTGTGCATGTCATTATCTCCGTCATACCCCGGGGATAAGCCTTATTTCTGCGGGATTTCCGTGATTTTCATGTCGGTGATATACACATTCACCAGGCGGAAATTATTGTCCATTGTGCGGCGGTAACGATATGCCCCGTGGTCTTCTGCCTCTGCCACACTGCGCACGGCCTTACAGTCCCGGGGCAGGGCAGCCCACTGTGCCTTTGTCATTTCCCGGAAACCTTCTCCCGGATAGTTGACAACAGGCGGGCGCTTCGCGGCCTGTCTGGCGACGGCGGCCTCTTCTGCCGATGGTGCTTTGTAGTCCGTGATGCGATCGGGCGTCACTTTCATCGTGCCGCTGTACCCGAGAAAACTGTAATTTGGCGTTGTGACTGAACTCACCGCCCCGTTGCTTTTGTTCACACGGATGATGGTCAGCCACTCGCCCCGGCTGAAAACCTGCCCGCCCGGCTCAAAATCCTGTGTCCGGGTAACCACGCCGCCGCTTTCGTCCAGCATGGCACGCTCATAGATCAGGCGGTTCTGATAGTGGTTAACCCAGCGTTGCTGACGCTGAATCTGCCGTTCATGACAGCGGATCGCAATTTCGCGGGCCTGCTCCGTGGTGATGATGTCATCATCCAGGGCCGACCATAACGATCGACTTCCTTCATACTGGCTTTTTTCTGCCGGGCGCGGATACGTATCCAGCGGGAAACAGGCGCTGATATGGTCATGACTGCTGATGAGTTTTGCCATATTCAGATCCAGCGATTCAGCCCGCCACATCGTCAGATATTTCTGCGACTGCGCGATGGTCTTTTCAGACTTGCGCAAATCAGCTTCGATTTTTTTGATACGACGCCAGCGAACGTCCGGACGTTCTTTATACTTCGCGTGAAGCAGTGCCGACCGCGCCCGCTCTTCCCAGTATTCCGCACGTTCAAAGAGCATCACGGCACGTTTCATGCCGTTTTCAATACGCTGCGCATCACGACGGGCGCGGCGTTCACTGTGATGCCCCACAAGAATGGGCTGACCGGGCGGGATCATCGCGGCCAGTCTTTCCACTTCATCAAGTGCCTGTGCGGATTCACTGGCCCGCTTTCCGCTGTATCCGGTAAACCGCTCCGCCCGTGCTTCCTGACGTTCAGCGAGCGTGCTGTCTTCATCCTCAATCTCTCCGGCAAGTGAGAGGAGCACGTCTTCCCGGCCCGGTGTCCAGGCTGGCGCCACAAACAGCGCCTGTTTGGGTGCCCAGCGGAAACCGGCATCATGAACTTTTTTATACGTCTCCGGGTCAAGACGTGACGCGGCATACAGGCGCAGTTTGTTGTCATCCGGTGAGTAGGTCGCGCGGTACATCTGCACAGGGCTGGCGGCTTCCGGGGCGGTCATGGTGATTGCTGCTAATGTCATAAAATGTTCTCCTTCCGTCTGTTGCCGCCCCTCGCGGGGCGGCTCACCTCATCAGTTAAAAGCGCGTTTCAGTTCGAGTGTGCGGAGCACCTGCCCGAAGGCCGTGTTTTTCATGGCGGGGATGTGTACACCACGCCCCCGGTGAAAACTCCGGGCTATGTGTCGCCCGAAGGCTTTCAGCACGGGGTCAATTTCCGGCGCGGGGATGTCTTCGCGTCTGAAACGGGGATGACGGCGGGGCTTTACAGCCGCTGAGGAAGGTGAAACAATGCTTACAGTCATAAATGGATGCCTTATGACAAGTGGATTAACAATGCCGTCAAAATTGGTCGCACAATTCTTACGGCGTGGATTAAGCAGGTCCCTGACCTGCTTTTTTCATATCTGCATCTGACGCTTTCCGGTGTTTTCCTCCTTCTGTTCCTGCGTTCTCATTACCTGCCAGCCGGATGACTGACAGAACAAATAAATGCGTATTGCCGGAGCCTGAAATAAATCCTGATTTTTAAAGAACATCACCCGTTGAGTTTCGGGAGCCGCGCTTTTGACGTTTCGCGGGAACCTGCTGCTGTATTCCCTGTGGTATGAACTTCACCCGTTTGAGAACCTTCGCCGCAAGGGGCATCACTGCCACGGCCTGACGCACCTGTCCTGGGCAGAACGCAAAATTTTTTACCGGGTTTTGGGTAAAAAATTTTGTGGGCTGTTCATTTACCCTGGACAGTCAGTGCGGCAGGTTGTGGCTGTATCAGCCCCCGGCGACAGGGACTCATACGGGTGTGTGGCACCCGGCAGGCAATGAGCAGGGACCCGCCGCAACGACGTGAAGCGCGTGCGCGAAACGGCGTTGCGCCTTACATCCCGGTGTCTTTTTGCCGGGATGCCGGGAGCGCAGGCCACGGCGCGACAGAGGCGGCGCGACCGGAACGGTCGCTGCAAGCCAGGGTTTCGCGTCAGGGGTGGAAGCCCGCCAGGGCGGAGACAGCTCCGCTGGCTCCGTTCACGACAGCCCGCCCCGCCAGGGGGACGCCCGGGAAAGCCATAAACAGGAGAGGAACGGAAATAAGAAGAGGAAGAAGAAGAACAGTAACAGGCACGGTAACCACAGAAAAATAACATCAGAAAAAAACATTCCGGACACATCACAAACGGGAAGGGTAACGGGCGACGCGTCAGCGTAGCCCGCTTCCCTTCCGGCAGGCGTCAGCCTGCCAGGGGTTTTCGCGCGGGCTGACAGGCGGCCTCCACCGCCTGCCCTGTATCACCTGTGTCTGCTGCCCTGAAGGATGTACTGACCGCCCAGGAAAACCGCCTGCTGATTCGCCACAAAATCGCAGATTTCATCAACAATCTGCGCGGTGGTGAGTGGTTTCTGCCCCATCTCACGACGCCGCGCATTAATCACAGCTTTGTAATTGCACAGAATTTCGCGGGTTTCTGTGCTGATATTCATGACATGTGCTCCCCATCCAGCGCCTGTAACACAACATCCATTGCTTCGCGTTCTTCCCTGACGAATGCGTCACCGTCGCCCCCGTTCTCACTCCCGACGGCATACAGGCGCTTCATTTCACTGCCCGCCAGCGCCATTACTTTTTCCAGCATCACCGCCGGGACTGTCACCTGACGGCTGGCGCGCTTTTCTTCCATCAGTTCACGAACAACGTCGTGAACAATGCTGACATCCGCACCATATTCAAAGGCATCGTCCAGCCGCTGCATGACGGTTTCCAGCTCATCGTCTGTCAGACTCCAGTCCTGGGCTATGTGACGCACATCCCCACGGGTCAGCACCACGGCAAAAACGCATTCACTGTCCGGCACGTCTGTATCCAGCACTTCGCGGATGATTTCTTTAACAGTACAGTACATGTTCTCGTCTCCTTTACAGGGACGGCATTGCCGCCCCGTCCGTTAATCAATCCAGTGCCGCGTAAATCGCGTTACATTCAGGATGAAATTCGATATGGCTCCACAACTGCGCATCACGCATCCGGTACAGGTGTGTCAGTCCCGCATCACCGCTGTCGTGGTACAGCCACAACTGGCGGTTAATCACAAGGGAGGTCAGAATAATGCCTGCGGCATCGGCGCTGACCGTGCGGTCAAACCAGTTTTCACCGTTGTTCAGATGAAAACGGTCGCCGTCCGGCATCATGTAACCGCCACCGTCCGGCAGGCGGATGAAGTGCCAGAAGCCGCCTTCATATTCCGGCATCATTTTTTTCGCCAGCGCGTACACAGATGCCTCGGCATACAGAAAATCGTTGCCAAACAGATACGGCAGAAAGGAAAGGCGGTCGCACTCTTCTACGTTCAGAGTGACAGGTTTCGCATACTGCATGATGTTTTCCTCCGTTGTTCACATATTCCGCGACACCGGGCGGTGCCGTGCCTCCATAAAAGCCGGGCGATAAGGCGGGGATGCACAGGGCGCAAGGGAAGCCGCAGCCTGACGCACACGGCTGGCGGGAGTTGGAGGGTGAGACCGCGAAATCTGAGCGGGTGAACGACCGGAAAATCACGGCAGACGGGAAGGAGGGACCGGGTGACCGCAGCGGCGAAGCGTACCCTTGCATCCCTGCCAGCCCGGCTAAGATGGAGGCACGGCACAGCCCGCACACGACGCTGAGGCCACATAACTGAAAAACCACAAGGCCATGCCCTGCATGGCCGGGTAAAGCGGAGCCGGCGGCGACTTCCTTTGTGCTCTGTCCGGGGACCGGCAGGAAAAAGGCGGGGATTTACCCCGCCAACGTCATCATTTCCGGATTTTTGCCAGGGCATCCGCCATGCTGCGGATTTCGGCCCGGGCTTCCCGGACCACCTCCCGCAGAACACCACGGTCAAACCAGCGGCGGGGCGGTTCATCCGGTATACGCAGCACATCGCAGGCCAGCCCACTGGACAGGATATGCTCAATACAATCGCTGACCAGGTACATTTCCACCGACGAAAAACGTGCTCCCCGGTTCACGATGGCATCGAGCACCACGGGCAGGTTTTCGTCATCTTCATCGAGCCAGCAGGGGTGATCGCTTTCCTTCACGACCAGGCGAAAGCGGCGCGTCTGGCGGATCAGCAACGTCTGACCGGTGGTGGTCAGCGCCGCCCGGATACGCCGCGCATCTTCTGCCACCTGGTAACAGATGCTTCGTACCGCATCGTGCACCGCATCAAGAACTGCCCTGATTTCGTCTTCGGTCAGCCATTCACCCGCATACGGGAAAGACACCTGCGTTCCGTCTGCCGGAAGTACCGGCAGCGACTGCCACTGACTGCCGGACAGTACCAGTTCCGCCCCGGTTCCGGTCAGTTTGTGAATGGCGGAGGCCAGGTGCGGCGGCAGCACGCCATCGTGGCGGTTAACGAGTAACGTCGCCAGCCGGGGCGCATCCAGCCGCACGTAAATGCTGATCCAGCCCGGATAGTTCGGATTTCGCTGGTCAACATCCGTCTCTTCCGGCCAGCCCTGCGCCAGCAGCAGGTTACGGGCGTGGCGACAAATCAGTGCATTCAGCGTTTCGTTCATGATTCATGGTCTCCCTGAATCGCCACCCGCAGGCGGCGATAACATCAGTCGTTTTCGTGTGTGTTGTTTTTCCGCAGGGCGCGGGCCTGAATAACCACCGTCTGACGGCGGGTAATGCATTCCGGGCGGCCCATTCACGTTTCCACAGTGCCTGTTCAGCGGTCTGAATCAGGGACGCCAGCAGTTCAGCAGGGACGGTCACCTGGCGGTTTTCGCTCACGTTGCTGATAATCTCCATCGCCGCACCGGAAGAAATACCGGACTCAATCCGCTGGTCTTCCGGGATGTCCTCCAGGCGCGCCAGGACAGTCCTGATTTCATGATCGGTCAGGGAAATATCCATTCCGTCAGCCAGTGCCTGAATCTCTTCCGGGGACCAGACAACCAGCATCAGCGGCGTGTCTCCCGGATACTTTGCTACCAGCTCCCGGCAGAGTATTTCGCATGTCCGTACATACTCTCTCCCCTCAATCTTTGAAGCAGGAATCCAGTTCCAGAATTTCGGTATATGCTTCCATCAAGAGGCGGTTTGCGCGAAACAGCGTCTGACGCACCAGACGTTCCGGCAGGGTGTCGGCATTAAAGCTGTACCGCTGCTCCATCTCATTCATGGTTGTACGCAGGTCGCACATGGCACTGGCCACCTCCGCCACTTCGGCGCGAAGTTTTTCGTGTCCGGCATAATTCATTTACGCAGCCTCCGGCATAAACCAGTCATCATTCGCGGCCCCCTGCTGCATGGCCCGTTGAACGGCAGCCAGTCGTTGCTGTCCGGCACGGTGATACTGCTCAAGCAGCTCGATACCGATATACCGGCGTCCGGACCGGAGGGCGGCAACGCAGGTTGAGCCGCTGCCTGCAAAAGGGTCCAGCACAATAGCGTTCGGGTGTGTGAAGCTCTCAATCAGCGGTTGCAGGCTGCTAACAGGCTTTTCCGTCGGGTGATGACGATTGCCTGAATATTTCCAGCCCTGCACATCCGGTAAGGGTTTCTGAGGCAGCGCCGGACGCCCTTTTGCCAGGATGTAGGCGCATTCGTGGCGGTACGCGACATACGCAGATTTGGATGTGTAGTTTTTGGTGAACACAAGGTGCCCTACCACGCTGAATCCGGCGCGTTTCCAGGCCGCCATAAAGCGGTCAATACGGTTCCAGCCGTAGAAGCTGACCATCAGCGCGTCTTTTTTGAGCACGCGGTACATTTCATTGCAGGCTGGTTGAAGCCACTCGTCAGTTCTGTCACCGGCAAGAGTACGGCCGGAACGGTCGCAGAAACCGACCAGATAAGGTGGGTCGGTGATGATGAAATCGACAACATTGTCCGGAAACGTGGCCATAACTCGCACGCAGTCACCCAGAATAAAACGGGACATAACAGCACTCTCCTTCTCTTACAGAGGGCACCAGGAGGGCCCCCCTGTGGTGCCCGTTCCCCGCTGCCTGTGGGCTGTTCACCGCGTCCGGTAACGGGTCAGGCCGACCGTGGAATATCGCAGCCGTCGTCTTTTTGACGGCGAGAATATGCCGCGAAAGCGGCTTGAAGGGCGTTCATCAGAAAAGGGCGACAGGCTGGCGTACACTGTCACCGACGCCAGCCGGGAGCGGTAAAAGCGCCCGTCCCGTGCCCGCCGGACGCGGGACACTGACCACAGGCAGCGTTCCTGCCGCGCCGCGTCAGCCGGCGCAGTAAAAAGAGGAGCCCGGCGACATCTTTTGTTACTTGCCAAGAAAACCCCAAAATAACCCACAACAACCCCAAATAAACACCAAAAAAACACCATAAGGAGTTTTATAAATGTTGGTATTCATTGATGACGGTTCAACAAACATCAAACTACAGTGGCAGGAAAGCGACGGAACAATTAAACAGCACATTAGCCCGAACAGCTTCAAACGCGAGTGGGCAGTCTCTTTTGGTGATAAAAAGGTCTTTAACTACACACTGAACGGCGAACAGTATTCATTTGATCCAATCAGCCCGGATGCTGTAGTCACAACCAATATCGCATGGCAATACAGCGACGTTAATGTCGTTGCGGTGCATCACGCCTTACTGACCAGTGGTCTGCCGGTAAGCGAAGTGGATATTGTTTGCACACTTCCTCTGACAGAATATTACGACAGGAATAACCAACCCAATACGGAAAATATTGAGCGTAAGAAAGCAAACTTCCGGAAAAAAATTACATTAAATGGTGGGGATACATTCACAATAAAAGATGTAAAAGTCATGCCTGAATCTATACCAGCAGGTTATGAAGTTCTACAAGAACTGGATGAGTTAGATTCTTTATTAATTATAGACCTCGGGGGCACCACATTAGATATTTCTCAGGTAATGGGGAAATTATCAGGGATCAGTAAAATATACGGAGACTCATCTCTTGGTGTATCTCTGGTCACATCGGCAGTAAAAGATGCCCTTTCTCTTGCGAGAACAAAAGGAAGTAGCTATCTTGCTGACGATATAATTATTCACAGAAAAGACAACAACTATCTGAAGCAACGAATTAATGATGAGAACAAAATATCAATAGTCACCGAAGCAATGAATGAAGCACTTCGTAAACTTGAGCAACGTGTATTAAATACGCTCAATGAATTTTCTGGTTATACGCATGTTATGGTTATAGGCGGTGGCGCAGAATTAATATGCGATGCAGTAAAAAAACACACACAGATTCGTGATGAACGTTTTTTCAAAACCAATAACTCTCAATATGATTTAGTTAACGGTATGTATCTCATAGGTAATTAATGATGGACAAGCGCAGAACCATTGCATTCAAACTAAATCCAGATGTAAATCAAACAGATAAAATTGTTTGTGATACACTGGACAGTATCCCCCAAGGAGAACGTAGCCGACTTAACCGGGCCGCACTGACTGCAGGTCTGGCCTTATACAGGCAAGACCCCAGGACCCCATTCCTTTTATGTGAACTACTGACGAAAGAAACCACATTTTCGGATATCGTGAATATATTGAGATCGCTATTTCCAAAAGAGATGGCCAATTTAAATTTTTCAACAATCATTCAGTCCTCTTCACAACCGGAGCAAAAAAGTGATGAGGAGACAAAAAAGAATGCGATGAAGTTAATAAACTAATTAAATTATGATTGCGTTTCCTTTATCCACTATCAGGCTGGATAAAGGGAACTTAATCAAGTTATTTTCTTGCCAGTCATTACATAAAATAAACAGGGTCGTTATTATGAAATTATTCCACGGAACTTATGAAAAAGTGGCTCCAATAATCAAAATTGGTGAGTTCGCAATGTCTGGCAATAACGTTTTTGATGGGTTATTTGCCAGCCCGGAGCGCGATATTGCTGCCAGTCACGGAAACACCGTATTCATATACCATGTTGATGATGATAAAATAGCCAAATCCCGTGATCTTGATGCTCATTTTCAAGAGGTTTATGCCTTCTTACATAACGAACTGGATACTGCTGACGTAGAGGAAATAGCAGATCACGTCATGTGGGATAACAATTCAGATATCGAGGATTTTGCAGATATTCTCTCGCCACGCCTCGGCAGCGATATTAGGGGAGCATACTCATGGTAATTGCAACGCCTGCGTGGTCGTGTAGCCACTTACCTTGGATTTGATGCCATAGAAATGAACGATGAACACGGCACAAGTTACCTCATTGTGAATCCACAAATTAAAGGTGAATAAAATGAATTCCCGCATTAAAGGGACCAGATATTCTCCAGTTCCTCCTGTCCTGCAAGGCTATACGGTCTGTACAGCAATGAAAATGAGCTGTACGCGGTTGAAGGATTTACCCGCAGTCGGGCCGTGAGGGCCGCTTACGAACATGTATGACAGAGTTACATTTATACAATGTCCTGCAGGGCATAGAAGGGGCGAAAGAAAATACCTGGGCGAAGCCGCTGAACATCATTCTGGCGATTCCAATAAAGGTACTTGCTCGCGCTCTGTCATTTTCTGAAACTCTTCATGTTGCATTTCGATTTTCCTTCTAAGATCATAACGCGCATACCTGTTCTTTTTATGTATATCTATATCTATTTTTGTGACGAGTTCAAACCACAATGTTCGCACTCCCCATGCAGCGTTATGAAACATTTCCGCAACGGCTATAGAGTCTGTATTAACTGCTTCAGTCATATAGTCGCTAATACGTTCAGCGGTAATTTTCGTTATTTCATCGTAATTCATTTTATCTCCTACAAGATTATTTAATGGAATACAAAATATCTGGCCTGATAATAATTTTCCAGAATTAATATCTGCAGGCTATGTTAAGTTGTCCTCACACACAATCTACCTGTTTTCTCGTGTGTGCCACAGGCGCAATACATAAATAGTCTGACCAGTAAGTTCGTAACGGATTTCGTACTCACCAGCAAAAATCCGTCTGACCTCCCTGGGTTCAAACTGAAACAACTGTTCTCCCATACGTGGATGAGTTAACAGAATGATCGGTGCCTGTGTCAGGGACTGCACCGTTCTGGCTGCAGCTGGTTTACTGGCCAGCGCCAGAAAATCATATAACCGCGCCAAATCAGAAAGCGCCTTACTGGTCCACTTCAGTTCCATCAGCGAGGCACCGGTAACGAATTGTCAGTATCGAGGCTGTCCGCCCAGGCCTGTACAGCCTGATGGTCGATAACCCGTCCGGATGTCACATCGTCCAGTGCTTCCAGCGTCAGGCGATTACGCTCCTCCTCCTGGGCAATCCATGCAGAAAGCGCCTGTTTGATAATCCAGCCCCGGGACCGTTCCAGTCTGGCGGCCATCTGGTCGACTTTATCAGCCATAAGTAATGGCACATGCGCGGTAATTACTTTTGTTGCTTGTGCGGTATTGTTTTTCATTTGCATATCCGATTAGTTGTTAATCACATTTAATCATAGTGATTACATTCAGGCGGAACAAGGCAAATAATGCGCGCCAACGCATGTAAGGCGGCACTCCGTTGTTTCATATGGCACAGAAATAAAACCGCCGAAGCCCGGCGTAAGCCGGTACTGATTGACAGATTTAACCTTACCCACCCCATCCTGTTAAGCCATACCCACTTTCAGCCATGACAGAGCCTCTGTACGCGGTCGGAGTGGTCCCGACAAGGGTTTCCCGCAGTCGGGGCGTATCTCCGCGTTAGCGGACCGTGAGGGCCGCTTACGAGCGTGTATGAGAGACGTTGTCAACGCCACGATGTTTGACCGTTATGGGGATGCAGACGATTTCCTAGACTGCTTTATCATTCCAGCCCGCATTGTTGGCGGTACATTTTGGGGCTGACGGCACCCAGCGATAATTTTATACGCCGCTCGTTATACCATCTGAGTAAGCATCCACTTACTGCATGAACTTTTCTGGCGTGATGTCTGACCATTTACGCCCATAATACATTTCCATTTTCAGTCTGCCGAAAAAGCCTTCACATGCGGCATTATCAGGTGAACATCCTTTACGGGACATTGAGCGAATAAGACCTGCTGCATTCACTCTTTCCAGCCAGCCTGGCCAGCGATAATGCCCACCTCTGTCACTGTGTGTCACCGGTCGTTCGCCAGCATTTAACGTTTCGACCGCATTATCCAGCATGGTGTTGACCAGTTCAGCGTCGGGACGTGTACTGAGAGACCAGCTCACAACTTTTCCATCGAAGCAGTCCACGAGCGGTGATAGCTAGACTTTACCTGCAGGGAGCTGGAAATCCGTGATATCTGTCAGCCATTTCTGTTTTGAGACAGTTATGGAAATTAAAATCCTGCACAAGCAGGGAATGAGTAGCCGGGCGATTGCCAGAGAACTGGGGATCTCCCGCAATACCGTTAAACGTTATTTGCAGGCAAAATCTGAGCCGCCAAAATATACGCCGCGACCTGCTGTTGCTTCACTCCTGGATGAATACCGGGATTATATTCGTCAACGCATCGCCGATGCTCATCCTTACAAAATCCCGGCAACGGTAATCACTCGCGAGATCAGATACCTAGGATATCGTGGCGGAATGACCATTCTCAGGGCGTTCATTCGTTCTCTCTCGGTTTCTCAGGAGCAGGAGCCTGTTGTTCGGTTCGAAACTGAACCCGGACGACAGATGCAGGTTGACTGGGGCACTATGCGTAATGGTCGCTCACCGCTTCACGTGTTCGTTGCTGTTCCCGGATACAGCCGAATGCTGTACATCGAATTCACTGACAATATGCGTTATGACACGCTGGAGACCTGCCATCGTAATGCGTTCGCTTCTTTGGTGGTGTGCCGCGCGAAGTGTTGTATGACAATATGAAAACTGTGGTTCTGCAACGTGACGCATATCAGACCGGTCAGCACCGGTTCCATCCTTCGCTGTGGCAGTTCGGCAAGGAGATGGACTTCTCTCCCCGACTGTGTCGTCCCTTCAGGGCACAGACTAAAGGTAAGGTGGAACGGATGGTGCAGTACACCCGTAGCAGTTTTTATATCCCACTAATGACTCGCCTGCGCCCGATGGGGATCACTGTCGATGTTGAAACAGCCAACCGCCACGGTCTGCGCTGGCTGCACGATGTCGCTAACCAACGAAAGCATGAAACAATCCAGGCCCGTCCCTGCGATCGCTGGCTCGAAGAGCAGCAGTCCATGCTGGCACTGCCTCCGGAGAAAAAAGAGTATGACGTGCATCCTGGTGAAAATCTGGTGAACTTCGACAAATCCCCCCTGCATCATCCACTCTCCATCTACGACTCATTCTGCAGAGGAGTGGCGTGATGATGGAACTGCAACATCAACGACTGATGGCGCTCGCCGGGCAGTTGCAACTGGAAAGCCTTATAAGCGCAGCGCCTGCGCTGTCACAACAGGCAGTAGACCAGGAATGGAGTTATATGGACTTCCTGGA
This sequence comes from Escherichia sp. HH091_1A, assembly GCF_030295175.1. Classification (NCBI taxonomy): domain Bacteria; kingdom Pseudomonadati; phylum Pseudomonadota; class Gammaproteobacteria; order Enterobacterales; family Enterobacteriaceae; genus Escherichia; species Escherichia sp. HH091_1A. Next base: position 123,556 of record NZ_AP025748.1, read on the forward strand.
GCATCTGCTTCATGAAGAAAAACTGGCACGTCATCAACGTAAACAGGCGATGTATACCCGAATGGCAGCCTTCCCGGCGGTGAAAACGTTCGAAGAGTATGACTTCACATTCGCCACCGGAGCACCGCAGAAGCAACTCCAGTCATTACACTCATAGAACGTAATGAAAATATCGTATTACTGGGGCCATCAGGTGTGGGGAAAGCCCATCTGGCAATAGCGATGGGCTATGAAGCAGTCCGTGCAGGTATCAAGGTTCGCTTCACAACAGCAGCAGATCTGTTACTTCAGTTATCTACGGCACAACGTCAGGGCCGTTATAAAACGCCGCTTCAGCGTGGAGTCATGGCCCCCCGGTTGTTCATCATTGATGAAATAGGCTATCTGCCGTTCAGTCAGGAAGAAGCAAAGCTGTTCTTCCAGGCCATCGCTAAACGTTACGAAAAAAGCGCAATGATCCTGACATCCAATCTGCTGTTCGGGCTGTGGGATCAAACGTTCGCCGGTGATGCAGCCCTGACCTCAGCGATGCTGGACCGTATCTTACACCACTCACATGTCGTTCAGATCAAAGGAGAAAGCTATCGACTCAGACAGAAACGAAAGGCCGGGGTTATAGCAGAAGCTAATCCTGAATAAAACGGTGGATCAATATTGGGTCGTTGGTGGAGATATAAGTGGATCACTTTTCATCCGTCGTTGACACAATGGAACAAATTGCTGCCCATTGTGAGTCATATTCGCCCTGATTTTCCAGCACCATACGGGTCGCCCGCTGACGGACTTCGGGGGAAAACCAGTATTTTTAGTCATCCTGTTTACCTCCTTCTCAGAGAGTTTCATCTCCAGGATTCCCGGGACAGTTCACAGGAATTCTGCACTTTGATAATTTTGACGATGCCGTTAAGTGCTGCGCAGACCTGAATATTTCGTTCTTTGTGGATGTGGGAAACAAAAAGATGGTCTTCTGGTTTGTTCGTGTTGATGACGAAGGCTATCCGGAAATTGCCCGCTGTACGGAGTGGGTGTTTGCGACCATTCTTGCCGGTATCAGCGCCGGCGGTATGTACTGTCCGGAGTGCGGCACGGTTCACTGGCCGGACGGAGTCCCCCCCTTCTGATGCTTCCCCTTTTTGCCGACATTTTTCAGCAGGGAAACCGCTTCGTCAGAGGGGGAAGTCGCAGTGGTCACCCGACTCAGTACTTTAGTGTCAACCTCCGGTATCTAGTTGCTTCTCCTCTGCTCTATAAAATAAATCAACTATCATCACACTGCGAGTTCATATGTACCGCCAGTGACGCATCTGAAAAACGCGTCAATATGAGTTCACCGGAATATTACTTACCCCCGGAACATCACCAAAGGGAATGGAGGGAGAGGGGAGACTGATTTTGGCTAAAAGTTAATTGCCCATAAAATAATTTAACATTAAAATAACCATATTTTTTCATGTCTTAAGTTTAAGCTGGAGAAAAAATGGAGTTCAATCGGAGACAGTTCTTTCGAATCTGCGCGGGCGGTATGGCAGGAACAACTGTTGCATCTCTCGGATTCTTATCATCTTTTTCCGTTCACGCGGAAACCCGTCAATACAAACTCTTAAAAGCAAAAGAGACACGTAATAACTGCACATACTGCTCAGTAGGGTGCGGCATGCTGATGTACAGTCTTGGCGATACAGCTAAAAACGTCAAAGAAAGTATCTACCATATTGAGGGCGATCCGGATCATCCGGTGAGCCGTGGCTCGTTGTGTCCTAAAGGCGCTGGCGTGTTGGATTATATTCATAGTAAAAACCGTCTGCAGTATCCCGAATATCGAGCACCTGGGGCAGATAAATGGCAGCGTATTAGCTGGGATGATGCGATTAATCGTATTGCCCGACTCATGAAAGATGATCGTGATGCCAACTTTATTGAGAAAAACGCACAGGGCGTTACTGTCAACCGATGGGCCACTACAGGCATGCTATGTTCCTCAGCGGCAAGCAATGAAACCGGGATCCTTGACGGTAAATTTGCTCGTGGACTAGGTATGGTCGCTATCGACTGTCAAGCACGATTATGTCATGGCCCCACCGTTGCTGCTCTTGCACCAACATTTGGACGTGGTGCTATGACCAACAATTGGGTCGATATTAAAAATGCCAACGTAATACTTATTATGGGCGGCAATGCTGCTGAGGCACATCCGGTAGGCTTTAAATGGGTGGTCGAAGCGCAAACTAAAAACGACGCGACCGTGGTGGTGGTAGACCCGCGCTTTAACCGTAGCGCCGCCGTCGCCGATCTGTATGCGCCAATACGCGCTGGTTCAGACACAGTATTCCTGCTCGGAGTAATCCGTTATCTGCTGAAGAACAACCGGGTGCAGCACGACTATGTGCGCCATTACACGAACGCCAGCCTTATAATACGTGATGACTATCAGTTCAATGACGGTCTGTTTAGCGGCTATGACGACAAGAAACGTCAGTATGATAAATCAAGTTGGTTCTATCAGCTTGACGAACAGGGTAATGCCCTGCGTGATGATTCATTGAATCACCCACGCTGCGTGTGGAATTTGTTGAAAACTCACGTCGAGCGTTATACGCCAGAAATGGTTAACCGACTGTGTGGGACTACCGTGGCGGATTTCAATCGAATCTGCGAAATTCTCGCTAGTACCTGTGTTCCTGATCGCACCGCCACCATCCTGTACGCACTGGGTTGGACACACCACTCCAACGGGGCACAGATTATTCGCGCCGCTGCTATGCTCCAGTTACTACTGGGTAATATAGGTATGGCAGGCGGTGGTGTTAACGCCCTACGTGGCCATTCCAATATTCAGGGATATACCGATCTTGGCTTATTGTCGACAAACCTGCCGGGCTATATGCCGCTGCCGTCGGAAAAACAGCCAGACTATCAGACCTATATTTCGCAAATCACGCCACCTGCGTTAGGTGTGAATGAGGTCAATTACTGGAAAAATACTCCGAAATTCTTTGTTAGCATGATGAAAAGTTTCTGGGGCAATAATGCAACAGTGGAAAATAACTGGGGCTACGACTGGCTACCTAAATGGGATCGCCTGTATGACGTAATGACTCAGACCGAATTGATGCTCGAAGGGAAGCTCAATGGTTACATCGTTCAGGGATTTAACCCACTGGCGGCGTTTCCCGATAAAAACAAATCAATTCGGGCACTTTCCAAACTGAAATATATGGTGGTTATCGATCCACTGGCCACTGAGTCTTCCAATTTTTGGCAGAATCATGGCGAGATGAACGATGTAACCCCGGCAGATATTCAGACCGAAGTTTTCCGCCTGCCATCTTCCTGCTTTGCTGAAGAAAATGGTTCAATAGCTAACTCCGGGCGTTGGTTGCAGTGGCACTGGGCTGCGGCAGAACCACCAGGTGAAGCCTGGCATGACGGAAAGATCCTTGGCCACCTGTTTATGCGACTGCGTGAACTATATCAGCAGGAAGGCGGAGCGAATCCTCAACCCTTGTTGAATATTGCCTGGAATTATAAAGATCCATATGACCCACACCCAGAAGAGATTGCTCGTGAAGCAAATGGCCAGGCACTTGAAGACATTTATGATGATAAAGGCCAGCTTATTGCCCAGAATGGTCAGCAGCTCAGCAATTTTGCACAGTTACGCGATGACGGCTCTACCAGTTGTTTCTGCTGGGTCTACTGTGGAAGCTGGACAGAGCAAGGTAACCAGATGGCAAATCGTGATAATAGTGATCCATATGGTTTGGGCTGCACACCGGGCTGGGCGTGGTCATGGCCAGCCAACCGCCGTATTCTCTACAATCGCGCTTCGGCAGATCCATCAGGAAAACCGTGGGATCCAAAACGAGCTCTGCTGCATTGGGATGGCAGAAAATGGCTCGGTATGGATGTCGCAGACTATGATAAGGCAGAACCGGGCAGCAGTGTTGGTCCGTTTATCATGAATCCGGAAGGTGTAGCGCGTTTGTTCTCCATCGACAAAATGAACGACGGGCCATTCCCGGAACATTACGAACCCATTGAGTCGCCTATTGGTACTAACCCGCTGCACCCGGATGTTGTATCCAGCCCAGTTGCACGTATCTACAATGACGATATCACCAATATGGGTAAAGCGGATGCCTTCCCGTACATCGCAACAACTTACTCCATTACGGAACTGTTTCGCCACTGGACCAAACATGCTCTGCTCAACGCCATCGTTCAACCCGATCAATTCATCGAAATCGGTGAGGCGCTGGCGAGCAAAAAAGGCATTAAAGCTGGTGATACGGTGAAAGTGATGTCGAAACGCGGCTTTATAAAAGCAAAGGCGGTGGTCACCAAACGTCTGCAAACGCTGATGATCGATGGTAAGCAGGTCGATACAATCGGTATTCCTTGTCACTGGGGCTTTGAAGGTGCTACACGCAAAGGGTTCCTCGCCAATACGTTAACGCCATCGGTGGGTGATGCGAACTCGCAAACACCGGAGTATAAAGCATTTCTGGTCAACATAGAGCGAGCGTAAGGAAGGTGACTCATGGCTATGCAATCACAAGATATTATAAAACGCTCTGCGACGAACAACATCACGCCGCCGCCTCAGGCGCGGAATTACCGTGCAGAAGTGGCGAAACTAATTGATGTAACCACCTGTATTGGGTGTAAAGGCTGTCAGGTAGCATGCTCAGAGTGGAACGATATTCGTGATGAAGTGGGTTACTGCAACGGAGTCTATGACAACCCGACAGATCTCAGCGCTAAGTCTTGGACAGTGATGCGCTTTAGCGAAACCACCCAGAACGATAAGCTGGAATGGCTGATCCGCAAAGACGGTTGCATGCACTGCGCCGATCCTGGTTGTTTGAAAGCCTGTCCATCACCTGGAGCAATCATTCAGTATGCCAACGGGATTGTCGACTTTCAGTCCGAGCACTGCATTGGCTGTGGCTACTGCATTGCTGGCTGCCCATTCAATATTCCCCGGCTTAATCCTGAAGATAATCGGGTCTATAAATGTACGTTGTGCGTTGACCGGGTCAGCGTGGGTCAGGAACCTGCCTGCGTGAAAACTTGTCCGACCGGTGCTATCCAGTTTGGAACCAAAAAAGAGATGCTTAATGTAGCTGAAACTCGTGTGGCACAGTTGAAAAAACGTGGCTATGTCAACGCGGGTATTTACAACCCTCAAGGGATTGGCGGCACCCACGTGATGTATGTACTTCATCACGCGGATCAACCATCTCTTTACCACAATCTGCCAGATGACCCCAAAATCGCCGTACCAGTAAACTTCTGGAAGGGAATTTTAAAACCACTCTCCGCAGCCGGATTTATCGCCACTTTTGCCGGGCTGATTTACCACTACGTGGGAGTAGGCCCAAACAAAGAGACGGATGATGATGAAAAGGAAAACGGTCATGAGTAAAAGCAACATGATTCTGCGTACCAAATTTATCGACCGTGCTTGTCACTGGACGGTGGTAATAAGCTTCTTCCTGGTGTCACTTTCCGGTATTGCGCTTTTCTTCCCAACATTGCAATGGCTTACTGAAACCTTCGGTACACCGCAAATGGGACGAATTCTACATCCGTTTATCGGAGTGATGATTTTCATCATGCTGATGTTTATGTTCGTTCGTTTTGTATACCACAATATTCCCGATAAACAGGATCTTCCTTGGATTAAAGGGATCGTTGATGTACTTAAAGGCAATGAGCATAACGTCGCTGATGTGGGGAAATACAACGCAGGGCAGAAAATGATGTTTTGGAGCATCATGAGCCTGATTCTGGTATTACTGGTTACCGGCGTTATTATCTGGAGGCCATACTTTGCCCATTATTTCTCAATTAACATAGTTCGTTGGTGTTTGTTAATCCACGCGACAGCAGCTATTGTACTGATTCACGCCATTCTGATTCATATATACATGGCGTTTTGGGTAAAAGGTTCAATTAAAGGTATGATTGAAGGGAAAGTTAGTCGACGCTGGGCGAAGAAACACCATCCTCGCTGGTATCGTGAGGTTGAATCTACTGAAAAAGAAACAACGGAATTACAGTCTAAGTAAAAGATCACCTCCTAAGGAGCTGGTTTCAGATTGCAGACAAAGTCCTAAATAACTGCTCCTAATACCGCTACACTGTAAGCGTCAACGGAGCACCGTATTGACGCTTATTTATTGGTGAGAACTACGTTCCATGGCAGGAGTTCGTCAACACGGTTGGAGGGCCATTCCGGCAGTACGCTCAGAATATGGCGCAGATACGCTTCCGGATCGATACCGTTCAGACGGCAGGTGTCGTTCAGCCCGTACAGCAGTGCACCACGCTCGCCGCCGTGATCGCTACCGAAGAACACGTAATTTTTCTTTCCGAGCCAGACAGCACGAAGCGCTCTTTCCGCTGTGTTATTGTCCGCCTCCGCCAGACCGTCATCACTGTAATAACAGAGGACGTCCCACTGATTCAGTACATAGCTGAACGCTTCGCCCAGTCTGGAGTTTTTCGACAGCGTGCCATTCTTCTCCACCATCCATTCATGCAGCGACGTCAGTAACGCTTTGCTTCGCTGCTGCCTGACTGCTATTTACCGGAAAGGGGCCAGTCAGTGAATACCTAGTGAAATCGCTTCACCAGAGAAAAAATAGCGGTTTTGCTGACACCAGTCTGCGCAGAAATGCGCGGGTACGACAGTGACTCGTCAAATCTCAGCTGTAGCACACGCGGGATTAATTCCGGATTATCTGCCAGTACCGCCTTTCGTGCATTCATCTTAAATGTCCTTTTACTGCGAAAATGGACATTGGTATCGGAAACAGGAAAGGGAGGCGAAAGACGGTGAAGCGCTTACCATCAAGGCCAAGGGCGGTTAAGATATCAAAGTGAAATGAGTGCCGCTCCGATTAAGTGAACGGTATTTCACTGGTATCATTTTTTATTGCCTCATCCGGCGAAAAGATGCTTGATAAAGAATTAATCTCGTGAATATATATCACGAGTATATACTTTATCTCTGACATCCATTAATTCATCTGTAATTCTGTTCGCGAGTATAATGTCTGACTTTTTTTTGAATACAGGCAATTCATTGACTAATATTAAATCACTTACTGTTTTATTTTGCAATATTGGTTCATATATAATAATAGATATGTCTCTTGACTTTAGTTGACGGATGATATCCATAACGGCAGACTCACGGAAGTTATCTGAACCATTTTTCATAATAATTCGATAAAAACCCACTACTTTATGTTTTTTTTCCAATACTCTCTGTACAATAAAAGATTTACGTGTATCGTTTGCTCTCACTGTAGCAGTAATAATATCGCAGTGTATATTTAGTTTATCATAGTTTGCTTTCAGTTGTTTCGTATCTTTTGGCAGACAATATCCACCATAACCAAATGATGGGTTATTATAATAATCACCAATTCTTCTATCCAGACAGACACCTCTGATTATATCTTTAGTGTTCAGCCCCGTAATTTCAGCATAGGTATCAAGTTCATTGAAAAATGCCACTCTTGTAGCGAGAAAAGCATTGGAAAATAGTTTTATTGCTTCAGCTTCTGCAGGCTCTGTGAACAAAACGGGTACATCCCTTTTCATTGCGGCATTTTTCATAATACTGGCAAAATGCCTCGCGCACTCTGAACGCTCTCCGATAATAATTCGAGATGGATAGAGATTATCATATAGTGCTTTCCCTTCACGTAAGAATTCTGGTGAAAATATTATTTTGTCAGTGCAATATTTATGTCTGACTTTTTTTGTAAATCCAACAGGGATCGTTGATTTAATGATTATCACTGCCTGTGGATTAAATTTTACCACATCTTCTATAACTGACTCCACAGAAGCAGTATCAAAGAATCCTGTATTAGGATCATAATCAGTTGGAGTAGCAATTATAACATAATCAGCATCTAGGTAAGCTTCACTTTTATGCGTGGTTGCTTTAAAACAAATATTCCCAGTTTGGAATACCTCCCGTATTTCATCATCATCAAGCGGTGAAATTCGTTTGTTCAACTGCTCAACCCTAATGGCATCAATATCAAATGCCGTCACATTATGATAACGTGCAAGAAGTAGTGCATTGGATAACCCAACGTATCCAGTTCCTGAAACGGTAATATTCATATTTCACACCATAAAAATAACGATTATTCAGTTAAATTTTTATTTCTACTTCTAGACCGACTGAATATGCAGGGGAACTGCGGGGAGAATTTTCAGTAGATGATGCCCGAAAACGCTCTGATGGCATAAACATCCCTAGCAATAGCTCAGTTTTTATATTTTTACTAAATTCGTAGCCCCATATAAGATCTATTTCACTCCCGAGATCCAGAGTAGAACTATTGTCATAACGGGACTTCAGGTCTGGATCATGAGAAGATAAAAAATCCCTGTCTGATTGTCTATAATAATGATATACAAGATCCAGTGAACTGCTTGGGGATATATCCATTCCAGTGCCAACCGTCAGGATACGTATATTTGTCAACTCTGGAGATAATGTATTACCATAAATACTGAATTTAGTATTTCCACCAAAGCTGGCTTCATTCGACTGCAATCCGGTCTGATGATATTTTTTACTGGCTATGGCGTAACCTAGAGTAAAGCGGCTGCGCGATGGACTGTTATGAATCCAAGTAAGCCCTGCATCAATTACCCTCCCCTGATATTTTTTTTCGGATTTTTCTGCATACATTCCTCCGACCTCCAGCCAGTGCCGCCATCCCGTATCCGATGTACTGTGGGAACGTATCCCGTAAAAAGACTGACGCTCATATACATCATGCGTGTTTTTATTTACAGCAAAATAAATACCGGTATCCCAGTCCTTTTCCACACTGTACTGCAAAAATGCAGATTGTACGGATATCACATTTTTGTTACGTGTTGTATCATCAAGCAAATCTCGCTGCCAGTAATTCACACGTCCTGCCACCATCTCCACCTGCCAGTCATCTTTTTTCCAGCGCCCCCATATACCATCAAGATTTTCATCAAAAAGCCATTCTCTGACATCGCGGTACAGCCACCGCCCGGCTCGAATTTCTGCTCCTACTTCACGCAAACTTCCCCCTATATATCCCTGAGTCAGTTCCAGTCGGGTTTTATGTTCTTCTGGTTTACCGGAATCCCTCCTAGTTTTGTTTTTCAGTTCAGCTTCCGCCACACCATACAGAGAAGACTTTCTGGCAATCTCAATTCTTAAACGATATTGTGGCTCAAATTCATGTCGGTTTTCCTGCTTTTGTCCCTTCCTTAATGTTCTGTTCCGCCAGCTCTCGCCTTCCAGCTTCATTGTAGAATGAAACCGTATCAGTTGTTCCCGGTTACTTCTGTCCCCGGACAGACTGTTTTTTTTCGGACGAAATAACTCATTGTCAACAGACTCTGAAGCCTGTACAGGAACTACTCCACAAACAAAAAACAGAAGAAAATAACCACAGAATCGACCGGAACCGTTTCTGAACATAATTAAAAATACTCCATGCACTTTTCACAATAAGCAAGCAAAAGTAGGGTGGTATGCTTCCGCCCCGGAATTCGGGTACTCAAAAAAATATGCCGGGCCAGTGATAACAACCGGAACCCTTCCGTTTCTTTCACTGTTACCCCGGACATGTGGCTGAGCCATGACTCCACAAATGCTGTTTCATGTGCATGGAATATCCGGTAATCCCCCTTATAGCGGATCCCCAGTTCACAGACATGGGCCAGCCAGTTACCAGCATCCAGAGCGGAAGGCCCGGTACAACTCAGGTCAAAATCAAGAAGGGTCAGACAGCGTCTGTCATTTCGGTTACTGATAATCTGATCAGGGTAAAAATCACGATGAAGGCAGCTTTTCCGTGTACCCGAAAGAACAGCAGCCACTTCACGCAGCCCTTTCATCAACGCATCGATACGTTTATAAAGGGCAACGTTTTCCTCTCCTGCTATTGTCAGTCCCTGCTCAAGTACAGACAGTTCATCTGTCAGAGTCCACTGCCGTCCATTCACGACCCGGGCCAGTTCACCATGCTGCTGAAGGGCAGAAAGTGCGTATCCGACAGCTGTGCCAATACTTATCTGCTCGTGCCTAGAAAACACATTTGAAATCAGTACGTCTGTCAGCAAAAGACCATCAACATGACGCTGCAGCCACATTCTCTTTTCCGGCAAAATCATCAACGGTTCCGGCACACTGATCCGGTTCTGCCGATGAAAACCATCAGACCACAATGCCTGCTGACAGCAGTATGAAAATTTATCAACCCCCTTTTCACGATACTTCCCAACAATCAGCAGAGGAGAAGAACTCCCTCGTCTCCCAAAATGGTATTCAATCAGAGCCCTACGCCCAGGCTTCTGCCGTAATAACCGGGTACTAATAAGTTGACTATCTGCTGTCACACAAGGGAGTTTGAGGAGAAAAGATTGCATTTCATGGACAGAACAAAGCTCCTGCAACGTTGCCTGCCACTCAGGAGATAGGTGTAGCTGACGCACAGATATCCTCCACTCTGTTCAGTAACAGTTCTGCTTTTTTCGGCCAGTAGGCATCCCGTTTACGAAAAGGCTCCACAACCAGACACATCAGCGCTTTTGCGGTATACCATTCGATATCAAAAGCATTGATCTTTCGTTCCATTTTGTATCCGGCAAGCAGTGCGTCATGAATTCCTCTTGCCTGAGCAGCGGTGAGCTCTCCGTTAATGACATCCATTTCAGTCCGGGCAATAAAGCTGCCGGGATCGCCAGCAGGATGACCATATACACAACGATCCCAGTCGATGATATTCACACTCCGGCCATCCTCTGCAACGATAACCTGATCAGCAGAAAAATCTCCGTGCAAAAGAACCTGCTCATGGCTCAGCCATTCAGATAACGCCTTCAGACGAAGAATACAATGACTAAAACGTTCCGCGAGCTCTGGATAAAGTGCAGTCACCATGCCATGTTCCTGCCAGAGCTGCTGGAGCGCCTCCCGGCAGGTTTGTTTCTCTGGCAGGAAATAAGGCTCATTATGGATCTTGGCCAGTGACTTTCCAGTCAGCGTGACCAAACTGAGATATTCCTGACCATGCAGAAAATAATCCAGACTTTTTCCCGCTATCCATCGGGTAGCGATCAGTCTGTCTGTTTCATTCACCCCCAGAAGTTCAATATGAGCCAGAGAGGATCCGGCCTGGCTTCCCCGTAACTGACGAAAAAACTCTTTTTCTGCCGCACAACGAATGACCGCAAAAGGATGTTCATCTCTATAAACACCAATGACACAACGACGCCCGGGTTTGTAACGCAAAAAATGCCAGCGTTCCCGCCCTTGTCCGGTGACTGAGCCTCGTGCATTCTGCAGCAGTGCTGTATATTTATTATTATACAGTGCGGCCAGGCATAACTTGCGATCCAGTTGTGGTGAAGAAATAAATGCAGCCAGTTCATCAAGTAATACAGGGGTTTCAGGCCAGTCACTGGTGTTTTTCCCGTCAGAAACTAATCGACTGCGATAAGATATAAATCTGGAGCGCGTCAGCGCTCTGACAAAACAAAAATACGGTATCTCATCAGCAATATAGAGCGTCACCCCCACTACACAACTGGTTTTAGGTTTGTAACGGATGTAGGTAACGCTTACACGCTTCAGGGATAAAAAAGGCTTTTGCTGTCGCAGAACGCCAGTCAGCACCGTTTCGTCAAGTAGTGCAGCAAGCCCGGGCAGCATGGAATCCCGGCTAACAAGAGCGCGCTCAACATCATTCAGCATTCCCTTTTCCCTCCTTCTGCAGTAACCACAGTTCTGCATAGCGTCCCTGTCGTGCCATCAGAGAATGGTGATTGCCTCGCTCCGTTATTTTTCCCTGCTCCATGAAAATAACTTCATCAGCCTGAGCGGCCAGAGATAAATCATGTGTGATAATCAGTGCTGTTTTATTCTTGAGGAGTCTTTTCAGCTCTGTAAAGACCGCCAGTTCATTTATACTATCCAGCCCTACACCTGGTTCATCAAGCAGAATAAAAGGCGTATTCAGGAGAATCACCCGGGCAATTGCTATGCGCTGTCGCTGCCCTCCGGAAAGCGTATTTCCACGTTCTCCTACTATAGTATTATATCCCTGTGGTAGCCCGCTGATGAACTCATGTGCATTGGCCTGTCTGGCCGCTGCAATTATTTCATCATCACTGAAGGTCTTTCCTGCTCCCAGCGTAATATTATCCCGAATACTGTATCCGAATAACAGGGGCTCCTGAGGTAGATATCCAATCCTCTGACGCAGAGATGTCACACAAAACTCGTGCAACTCATTCTTTCCCAAAAGGATACGACCAGAATCCGGCTCATATAACCGTAACAATAAACGGCTGAGCGTGGATTTTCCAGCCCCCGAGGGTCCGGTCACTGCCAGAGTATGACCCGACGGGAGATGGAAACTGACATTATGAAGAGTTCTACCGCACTCTCCATTCTTTCCCTCTCGGTAAGTGAAACTAACATTTTCAAAGCGAATATCCGGCATCTCTGATAACGGCAGTTTTTTTCCCTCAACAGAGTATTCTACTGGCAGATAATGCAGTAACCCTGCAACCCTTTCTCCAGCTGTAAATGCCCTGATCAGACGCGTACTGTATCTTGCAAACTCACGTACAGGACGGAACATATTTTTCAGGTAGGATAAAAAAACCAGTAATTCTCCGGCTGACATTTTTCCGCTCAGAACACTTCTGGCTCCCAGCAGTAATACCATAGCTGTGATCCCCGCAATCAACAGTTCAATCAGACACTCTAGCCCAACAGCCTGTTTTCTGGCTTTCACATTCTGTTGTAGACTCTGTCGTTCCGGTCCCTCAAATGCCCTTATGGCATCTTTCTCCAGTGCCATGGCCTGAACTGTTGCTATCGCAGTCATGAACTCTGCTGAACGGGCAGCAAGTTCCCCTTCATGCTGTCTCTGAACCCGGTTGACATCTCTGATCCGTCTTCCTCTCCAGACTGTCACCAGCACAAGAAGTGGAACCGGAAGCAATGCCACCACTGTCAGTTGCCAGTTCAGCCAGAGCATGATGCCGGCCATACCAGTGAACACAGTAAGGCTAGATAACAGAGGCATTACAGCTGTCACCATCGCATCACGCATCATTCCGATATCATTTATCAGTCTCATAGTCAGATCACCGGCTCTCAACTCCTGATGAGCTGAAAGGGGTAATCTTAGCAGATGTGTAAACAGTGACTTCCGGATAATGCTCAGGATCCTGCTTCCGGCCAAGGCCATTCTGGTTGCGGTGAAATAGCCACATAATCCCTTTAGCACAGCTATAGCAATAACACCCAGAGCACATCCCGGTAACAGATAGTCTTGGATAGTGTCATTCCCGACCGAAAACCAAGAAAAGTCATCATATCTGGCTTTTCCCAGAACAAAATCCACAGCAAGTGCTAATGGCCAGGGTTCCAGTAACCGGATAATACTGGTCAGAAGTAATGTCAGAAATACACTTGACAACAGCATTTTCTGTGTCCGAATGGCCGGCCAGAACGTTCGTAATACCTGCTGATGTTCAGACTTCATCCAATCCTCCAGTCAGCAGCGTAATATCGGCATATAACCAGATTTTCCTCAGCACATTCTCCCAGCTATTCTGTTTCACATATAGACCTCCGGCTTCCCCCATTTTCCGGCACAACGAAGGGGAGTCAGCCAAAGTGATAATTGCATCAGATAGTGCTGACGGTGATTCTGGTGGGATCAGAAGTCCGGTTTTTTCATGCTTTACAATGCTATCAAGATCCCCGGTTCGAGATGTGATTACTGGCAATTCTGCCGCCATATATTCATAAATTTTAAGAGGCGAAAAATAAAAATCATCGAAATGCGGATAGGGAGCAACCCCCGCATCAGCATAAGCAAGCAATGCAGGAACATCACAATGAGCAACACCACCATGAAATACCACTGCGTTATCTACACCAGCACTCCGGAAAGCATTCTCCAGTGCTGGACGCTCCGGTCCATCCCCGATGATAGAAAGACTAATATCTGTTCTCTGACGACGCAGTAAAATAAACGCTTCTGCCAAGGTATCCATCCCGTGCCAGGGCTTCAGGGTTCCGGAAAATACCACAGTAAAAACGCTACCCCGCGCCATGTTTTTTTTATAAAAAGAAGCCGGATTCACGCCGTTTCGGACAACATGGACTTTTCCTTCTGTTGCAGGTAATGTCTCCAACCAACGACGGATACCGGGCGAAACTGCTATCACCGTACTGGCATGCTCCAGTACAAGCTCCAGTACTTGATAAGCTTCATGCTCCATCACCATCTTGCGCCAGCGTTTCTGCTCCAGTGGAAGGGGAGCATTAACCTCCAGTATGCCCGGGATCCCTTCATTCCGGGCATATTCCATCCCGGCAAAACTCCAGAGAGAATAGCGCTCATAAACAACATCAAAAGGACCGGCAGACACCAACCTACTCTTCAGTTCTTGATTTCCCCTGAGTGCTTGACTGGCTTTTTCCTCATCTGAATCTGTTTCGGATAAATCAAAAAGAGGGACAACCCTGACAGCACGAAATTCTTCCGGTACTGGCGAAAATCCCCGGCAGGTAAACAATGTCACATCCATACCGGCGTTCAGCATTTCCCTGAGCATTCCCTGGATATGAATGGAAGCACCTTTATATCCAAAAACAGGAATACCAGGATCTGCACAAACATAGGCCACTCTCACTGAACTCTCTCCTGTATTCCTGCCTGAATTGCATCCTCAAATATTTCACGCAGTCGCCGGGTGTTACGATCAATATCAAATGCATCTTCAATTCGTTTTCTCGCATTCAGCGCCAGATACTTCCTCAGCACAGCATCACCAGCCATTCTTTCAATGGCATCAGCCATTACACCCGGTTTTTCAGGATCAATACAGAATCCAGTGTGGCCGTCAGTCACCAGTTCAGGGATCCCGGCAACCCGGGTAGAAATAACAGGCAATCCCTGCGCCATGGCCTCCAGTAATACTGTCGGCAACCCATCCCGGTCCCCATCACTACTGATAATGCAGGGAGCAACCAGCATCGTGGCCCGGTGCATAGCCATTTTCACATATCCCTGAGGTTGGGCTCCGGTCAGTGTGATGACAGACGACAGACCACTCTCTTCAACCTGTCGCCTCAGCGTCTCTTTTAGAGGACCATCTCCCACTAAAGTGCAGTGAAAATTCATTCCCCGACAATACAACAAACGCAGCGCTTCAATCAGCGTACTGAAGCCCTTTTTAACGACCAAACGTCCCACCGCTAATATTTCAGTGTTTTCCGGCCCTATGAGATTGTCGCGACACAGGTATTGTTGTAAATCAATACCGTTATAAAGCCTCTCCAGTGAAGCCAGATTTCCACCATACTTTTTCTGTAACCAGGCACAATTATAATCTGATACAGTAATCACCCGGCTCGCATCCCGGAGCTTCAGGGAAATTGCAGAGTCTTCAGGATAATCAAAATAAATATCTTTCGCATGTGCGGTAAAGCTGTACGTGATCCCTGCGAGTTTTGCTGCCAAGCGAGCGACTGTGGTCGCTTTTGTAGCAAAATGTGCATGAAGATGCCTGATCCCTCTTTCCTGTACAGTTACTGCCAACATCACTGCCTGAGCAAATTCGTGTACATGATTATATCCGGGATCGGAAAAACATCCGGAAAGTTCCGGTAGTAACGGAAAAGAACGGCGCAGTAAATCATGATAATATTCAGCATTATATTGCCTAGAATTAAAACGAGTTACCGGTGCTTTTACCCGGGAAATAGATTCCTGAAAAAAAGCCTCCTGAACATCTCCAAGGGCGAAAATATCCAGCTTCATTCCGGCTCGTTCATGAGCGAGAATTTCATTGACAATAAATGTTTCTGAAAAGCGGGGATAGCGTTTAACCACATATCCGACATAAGGGTGTTTATTATCCATTACACTCTCCATGCCATTGATTTTAATTATTTTCTCTCCGCGCTGTAAATATCGCGTTCATTTTTTCTGTAAAGGAATGCAGCCCATTCAGACTGAGATAAAGTCGTGGATCTGAAGGACACCAGTCGGAAATCAGCCAATCAGTTATTGACTGTGGCGTCAGACTGTCCGGATGCAAACATGTAACCAGATTCTTTTCTGCCATCCGTGAAGCACGTATCCATTGCTCAAGACGAGGAACAATACGGGGAATAATCAATGCCCGTTTCCGTAATGAAAGAATTTCCCGTAAGGTGTTATATCCCCCCATTGCCACCACGCTGTGCGTATGCTGTAGAAGAAAAAGAGGATCAGATACAAAACGAATAATATGTAAATCATTACGCATGGACGCAATACGCTGTAATGATGTCACTTCCTCCCGAGCCATCTGGCTACCGGTAAGAATAACACCGTCCATCCCTGGCGGTAACAATGTCTCTGCAAATACAGATGCAAGGTGGTAGCCATCCTGCCCTCCCCCTGTAAGACATAATACGAATGGACGAGAAATCAGAGACTGAAATTGCTCATCCTGTAACACCGATGGAGATAATGGAACATCCGGATATCCAAGAAAACTGATTTTTCGGTATACTGATGGTTCCGGAGCAAGATCAAGCGACAAATCATAGAATGAACGATCGCCATAAATCCATATATCAGAATAATACTGACGGACAATCGTATAATTATCTGCAGCATGCCATTGATGACGAACAACTGATGGTTCATCAATAATATCCCTGAGTCCAAGAATCAGATGCACATTATCATCAACCAATTCCGGAAGCACCGGCAGCAGTTCTGATAACGCCCCAGCAGGTACATTATCCACAACCATTACATCCGGACAATATTCACTCAATGCAGCTCGAATTATCTGTCTCCGAAGGCTAACCAATTTCCGGGTATTATTGCCCAGTGACCGGGGGTGATATTTGCCGCACAACGTTTTGGCATAGGCTGGTAACGTAAGAATATCTGAGCGTTCAGGTAGTGTAAATAATCCGGATTCACGGGCACTGTTAATAATCAAAATTTCAGTATCAGAAAACCTTTTCTGAACTGCTCCTGCAAGCAAAAGATTTCGCCGTAAATGCCCAAGCCCCATCGTATCATGAGAATAAAACACCAGTTTCATATCATCAATAAATTTAAAAGGTCAATATTTCTATCATTTTTAAATAGCTACCGCACTAATTATAACAATTAGCATTAAACTTTTTAACCCATTTTGTTTTTAGATTTAATGTTTTAAATACTGGCAGATACTCAGCAATTTTCCCAACGAAATAAAATGATATTATTTTTTTAACATCCTTTTACACCCCTCAGTACCCAAGGATATAAAATTAATAATAAGTCATCTTTCTAAATAATTTTAACTAATTGTGTACTCCTCTTTAAAATGTGCACAATTAGTTAAAATTTGGCTTCTACATTCTCTAAATAGCTGCGCGGAATAGTAGATCACTTTGAGGGAACTCAGCCCGGATTGTGCGATCTGATCAATCGCCAAAAAGAAAAAATCACCAACCGGACTGAGCGATGCCGATCATAGCACCAATCCCCAGAACCGAACGACGCCTGATGCAGAAAACTATCCATAAAACAAAGGACAAAAACCACGCCCGGCGGCTCACCGCCATGCTGATGCTGCATCGTGGTGACACCGTCAGTTATGTTGCCAGAACGCTCTGCTGTGCCCGTTCATCGATTGGTCGCTGGATTAACTGGTTCACGCTGTCGGGTGTTGAAGGCCTGAAGTCATTGCCGTCAGGACGTAGGAGGCGCTGGCCGTTCGAACATATTTGCGCATTGCTGCGTGAGCTTGTTAAGCATTCTCACGGCGATTTCGGTTATCAGCGTTCCCGCTGGAGTACCGAACTTCTGGCGATAAAAATCCGTGATGTCACCGGTTGCCCGCTACATGCTTCAACCATCCGGCGATGGTTACCTGCTGCCGGACTGGTATGGCGCAGAGCCGCGCCGACACTGCGTATCCGTGACCCACACAAAGAAGAAAAAATGGCCGCTATTCATGAAGCGCTGGCGAAATGCAGTGCGGAAAACCCCGTGTTTTACGAAGATGAAGTGGATATTCATCTCAACCCGAAAATCGGTGCTGACTGGCAGTTACGCGGGCAGAAAAAGCGCGTTGTCACACCGGGCCAGAATGAAAAGTATTATCTTGCCGGTGCACTGCACAGCGGTACGGGTAAAGTCAGCTACATTGGTGGAAACAGTAAAGGTTCATCCTTATTTATCAGACTGTTAAAACATCTGAAGGCGACATACCGGCGGGCAAAGACGATTACGCTCATTGTCGATAACTACATCATCCACAAAAGCCGTGAAACGTTGCGCTGGCTGAAAGCAAACCCGAAGTTCAGGGTGATTTATCAGCCAGTTTACTCGCCGTGGGTGAATCATGTCGAACGGTTGTGGCAGGCGCTTCATGAGACAATAACCCGAAATCACCAGTGCCGTTCAATGTGGCAGTTGTTGAAAAAGGTTCGTCACTTTATGGATACCGTCAGCCCATTCCCCGGTGGAAAACATGGGCTGGCTAAAGTGTAGCGGCATTAGGATCAGTTATTTAGGTATCTGATCTCGCGAGTGATTACCGTTGCCGGGATTTTGTAAGGATGAGCATCGGCGATGCGTTGACGAATATAATCCCAGTATTCATCCAGGAGTGAAGCAACTGCAGGTCGCGGCGTATATTTTGGCGGCTCAGATTTTGCCTGCAAATAACGTTTAACGGTATTGCGGGAGATCCCCAGTTCTCTGACAATCGCCCGGCTACTCATTCCCTGCTTGTGCAGGATTTTAATTTCCATAACTGTCTCAAAACAGAAATGGCTGACAGATATCACGGAGTTCCAGCTCCCTGCAGGTAAAGTCTGGCTGTCACCGGTGGTGGACTGCTTCGATGGAAAAGTTGTGAGCTGGTCTCTCAGTACACGCCCCGATGCTGAACTGGTCAACACTATGCTGGATAGCGCTGTCGAAACGTTAAATGCTGGCGAACGACCGGTGATACACAGTGACAGAGGTGGGCATTATCGCTGGCCAGGCTGGCTGGAAAGAGTGAATGCAGCAGGTCTTATTCGCTCAATGTCCCGTAAAGGATGTTCACCTGATAATGCCGCATGCGAAGGCTTTTTCGGCAGACTGAAAACGGAAATGTATTATGGGCGTAAATGGTCGGGCATCACGCCAGAAAAGTTCATGCAGCAAGTGGATGCTTACATCAGATGGTATAACGAGCGGCGTATAAAATTATCGCTGGGTGCCGTCAGCCCCAAAATGTACCGCCAACAATGCGGGCTGGAATGATAAAGCAGTCTAGGAAATCGTCTGCATCCCCATAACGGTCAAACATCGTGGCGTTGACAACGTCTCTCATACACGCTCGTAAGCGGCCCTCACGGTCCGCTAACGCGGAGATACGCCCCGACTGCGGGAAACCCTTGTCGGGACCACTCCGACCGCGTACAGAGGCTCTGTCATGGCTGAAAGTGGGTATGGCTTAACAGGATGGGGTGGGTAAGGTTAAATCTGTCAATCAGTACCGGCTTACGCCGGGCTTCGGCGGTTTTATTTCTGTGCCATATGAAACAACAGTATGCCGCCTTACATGCCGCTGACGCGGCATCTGTTACTCGTCAATACGTTTGTCATTACATCTGTTCGCATTGATGAAGAAATGTTATATAAGTGATTACTGCAGGGAAACAAGAGCGACATAACGTTTATAATATCGCCAGTAACGAATGAAATAATAGGGGCAGCTTGACGTATAGTAAATTAAAAAAACAAGCGATACCGCTGTCCGCGACTTACATGACTCTGTTTTATCTGTCACAAACTGGCTTTTATTAGCATTAATAATTATAACTCTTTAACAGCGAATCAATATCTTCTCGCACTTTTAGGTTATTAATTCGAAGCACTGCGACTTCTAACTGAGATATATGGCTTTTGATCTGTTCCAGCTCTTTTATCTTTCTGTCATTTTCTGTATAAATTTCAAGTAAATACTTTAGTTTATCTTCTAGCATTACTTTCTTGCTCTGTCACTAGAGTTTTAATCGTCATGAAATATAAGGTCATTATTAAAATATTCTGACCATATAATATAAAGCGTTGTTTTTAGTATGATTTTCTTAGCGCCAGCACATATAATATAGAGGGAATCAGAATAAAGATTCCCTCTATGATTTTAATAACATCCAGCACAGGCAGGATTACAACAAAGTTCACAGCAGTAAAATGTGTTATTCATATTTTCTGATTTTTTTTTTTTCACTGTTGTTTTTACAACATTACACTTTTAGTGTCTAATGTAATTTTCTCTTTTGAAGAGTCAACTGATTCAGCTTTCTGGCTAAAAGAGGGAAAAGATAATACAGAGATAAAAATTGCCAACATTAGCTTTTTCATGTTACCTCCCGTCATGTTGTTTCACGGATATTTGAGATTAGTTAAACGGGCTTTGCAAATTTTTTATTTTTTTTTTTTGTGAGTTGCATCATGTTATATGTCGAGGTGCACTCGCTTTTTATATTATTTTTATAGTGTTATATATGTTAATTGACTGGCCGTCTGGATTTTTTTACTATTAATACCATGTTAAGTAATGGTTTTATACTTTTCTTGTTCATCGACAGGAATTTAAAACCCCAAAAGATTAAAAAACACCAGAAAGCGAA
The DNA here is from genome assembly GCF_030295175.1 of Escherichia sp. HH091_1A. NCBI lineage: Bacteria > Pseudomonadati > Pseudomonadota > Gammaproteobacteria > Enterobacterales > Enterobacteriaceae > Escherichia > Escherichia sp. HH091_1A. Next base: position 144,290 of record NZ_AP025748.1, read on the forward strand.
TTCCCGGGCGACATGTCTCGCGCCTTATCTTATTTATATTGTCGATTAAACAGGATGGATTGATTTCTTCAGAGTATCTCTGATGTTTTTTTGCTCCATTTCCCTGAAAATGGACGCAACTTCCCCTCTGCCGCCTCTCAGCCGCACCACTTCATACGGGCCAGCGGCTCATCTCTGCCAGTAACCAGCGGTTGTGGAACACCAGAGACCAGTACTGGCAGGGAAGCGTGAACACTATATGCTGCCATGGGCAGTCGGGGACCAGACTCAGCAGATACTGTATCCGCTGTGCACCCGCTTTCACCCCGCAGTGTGGGCAGGAGCGGCTTTTACACCGGAAACAGACCTTCTTTGTATGGCAACAGTCCGGTGATGAACAACACCACTGCGTGTAGCCCATCAGGGTAGTCCCGCACGCCATGATTTTTGTCACCGACTCAATCACCACCGGACGCACTGAACCTTCCAGTTGTTTCTCCAGCCAGTTAAACCAGCGGTTTCCCTGCTGAAAAATGTCGGCAAAACGGGGAAAGCATCAGAAGGGCGGGGTGACTCCGTCTGACCAGTGAACCATGCCACACTCCGGGCAGTACATGCCGCCGGCGCTGATACCGGCAAAAATGGTTGCAAATTCCCGCTCCGTGCAGCGGGCTATTTCCGGATACCCTTCGTCATCAACACGTACAAACCAGAAGATCAGCTTTTTGTTTCCCGCATCCACAAAGAACGGAATACCCAGGTCAGCGCAGCACTCAACGGCATCGTCAAAATTATCAAAGCGCAGAACTTCTGTGTCTTCTTCGTCAAAGAAGTCATCGTCGTGAAGCTTCACGACATAGCGGGGAAGTTTGCTTCTTTGAAGAGCGGGTTTTCGTTTACGAGGTTTAGCTGAACGGGACATATAACTACCTGAAAGAAAATGACATTATCTGTTTTTATAACGGTAATTTCAGGCCATGACAAGCCGCAGCCGCCAGGCGGCCTACTCGATGGGGTTCACGGGGTTCCGACAGTGGAGCAGGGAAAATGGCTGCGTTACGTCATTGAGCATATTCAGGACTGGCCGACAAACTGGGTACGTGATCTGTTACCCTGGAAAGTTTAGCTGACCACTCAGTAAATATAATTCGGTTCTGGTGCTGGTGAGCTGCTTACGAATGGAAAACAAATTTATCTACCTATTAAGAATGCAGGTTCTTATTTAAATGTGATGGAGGTTGTCAGCTTATCTTCAAAATCGGTGTTACTAAAACGGGAGTGGCCATAGATTATGTTTTTCGGGTAAACTCCGGTTACCGTCCTGAATCACCAGCACTGACAATGGTGTGAGAGCGGGTGTTTGTCACTATTATTTATGAGTCAGTAAGTCAGAAAAAACATTGGCAAGTGGGGACGTTAAGAAGAAATAACTTCGCAGATGTTTGTATAACGTGAAAATGTTGCACGCAACGTATTAAATCTGCCGTACTTCGCCTCAATGTTCAGGGTAAGATTTATGCTCAGTGCGGCAGATATACAAATGAACTCAGCTTTAAGGTTTCAGCTCACAAATCTTAGCATTTGATATTGTATCTTGTTGAAAATGTTGTACTGAATGTATATAAAAACTAAGGACACATTATTCTGACTGAATCATTCCTTACCCCTCTGCATGCTCTCAGAGGGATTTTTTTATTTCCTGAATGAATAATAAAATGAAGGTGCGACTCCGGTACCACCATTTACATCATTACCCCTGATATACAGTACCGGAATCGCATTAATATCATGTTACATGTTTTTATGCCCAGAATAATGGGGAAGCTTCTGTTGCGAAATAATATGCAAATCATGTCTTCTGGTGTTTGTTTTTAACTTATTGTCTTACTTGTGCTTTGCTTATAGTGCCTGATAACTCTTCGGTTTGTTGTGAGTATAAAAACCCCGGTAACACAGGGGTAAGAGAACAAATGGATGCTCAGTTTGTGTGACACTTTAAACTAATGGAACTATAGAGTGGAGGTTGTTACATTTCCACTTATAAATCACCCACTCCTTTTTTGCAATAGATTAATATTAATTGTAAAAAATTTTGCGATGTTGATTAGGGTATTTTTAGTTATTTATTGACCATGGACTCTGCCATGGTTTCTGCGTATCAACTGATAAGAGATAAGCTTTTGTTTTGAGTTTTTATTAAAAATGCGATTTATCTCACAAAAAAAATCATCATAAAACATGAAGGAGTTAATGGATAAATGCATATATCTTTAAAGTATTGTGCAGATGGTTATTCTTGTTTTTGTTTACTCGAATAGTTGTTTTGTCTGATGTGAGTTTATTGATGCGTATTAATTATACGCCAGAAGCTTAAGTTAAGTATTGAAATCAGTGGGCTGTACGGTTAAATTTTTGTTTCAGCATAGCTGATTCATCGTTATTCGAATATGACCAACGCACCTGTAATTGTTGTTTCTCTTGGAGCCCCCACTTTTTTGTGGGGATTTTTTTATTCCGTGTGTCGTTAAAGGGATACGCCCGGAAAACGTAATTGTTCCACACTAAGAAGAATTAAGCTGAGCAAGTTATTGCATCCTGTCTTGTACAGAACTGTTCGATTTCAGACACAAAAACAGAACAGTTCTGGTGAAGTCTCATCAGCGAACTGGATAAAAAGCATCCTCAGTGTGGTTTGTTTTCCAGACACCTGATCTTACCCAGCAATAGTGGACACGCAGCTAAGTGAGTAAACTTTCAGTCAGAGGTGACTCACATGACAAAAACAGTATCAACCAGAAAAAACACGTAAACAGCATTCGCCTGAATTTCGCAGTGAAGCCCTGAAACTTGCTGAACGCATCGGTGTTGCTGCCGCAGCCCGTGAACTCAGCCTGTATGAATCTCAGCTCTATGCGTGGCGCAGAAAACTGCAGCAACAGATGACCTCGTCTGAACGTGAAAGTGAACTGGCCGCTGAAAATGCCCGCCTGAAGCGGCAACTGGCGGAGCAGGCAGAGGAACTGGCTATCCTCCAAAAGGCCGCGGCATGCTTCGCGAAGCGCCTGAAATGAAGTATGTCTTTATTGAAAAACATCAGGCTGAGTTCAGCATCAAGGCTATGTGCCGCGTGCTCCGTGTGGCCCGCAGCGGCTGGTATACATGGTGTCAGTGGCGTACAAGGATAAGCAAGCGTCAGCACTGCGACAGCGTTGTCCGTGAGGCTTTTACCCGATAAAAACAGCGTTACGGTGCACCACGCCTGACGGATGAACTGCCTGCTCAGGGTTACCACTTTAACGTAAAAACCGTGGCGGAAAGCCTGCGCCGTCAGGGGCTGAGGGCAAAGGCCTCCCGGAAGTTCAGCCCGATCAGTTACCGCGCACATGGCCTGCCTGTGTCAGAAAATCTGCTGGAGCAGGATTTTTACGCCAGTGGTCCGAACCAGAAGTGGGCGGGAGACATCACTTACTTAGGGGTTCCGCGCCCATTTCCTCCAAAAGTTCCACCATTTGAATTAAACTGTATATTAATCATTGTGTTAGTGTAATTTTTTGATGATGAGGTTTAAGACCGTTGTTTTTCACCATCTCATATGTTGTGAAATCTGAGACTGCATTTATTGGTCTGAAATGAGGTATCTAATATCGTTTTGGTGTTATTTTGATAGCACTTATCCTCAAAAACGACTTTTGATACCAGTCAGGACGCATTTTTCTAAAATGCCAACCGTAGAAGTTCGCAACAGATATCCGGTTTGACGGTAAAAAACAAAAGCTGGCAGGAAATTATATTTAATTCATATAGATAATCAACATTCCTGGAACTTTTGGATGAAATGGGCGCGGAATCCCTTACTGGAAGAAGTGGTGTACATCATAACGGAGACAGTGAAAAAACGGCGATGCAAATCAGGTGGAGAGGGAAGTATCAGCAGTTACTGAAGGTTGACCCGCTGAAGTGCATCCTGTGCGGGAGTCAGATGCATTTTACGGGGCTGAAGCGGGGCTATCGTTACAGATGCATGAGCCGCTGGCGCGAATGTGGGTGTGCGGCTGAGGGGCGCAGAGGGGAAGTTGCGTCCATTTTGAGGGAAATGGAGCGAAAAATCGCCACCGATACCCTGAATCAATCAATGCCAGCAATTAAATTGGTGATACTTATTACGTGACGTTCTGGCGGTGTTGAATAACCATCCATTTTTGGGTGTTTTTTTAATCTTTTTGGGGTTTGAATTCCTATCGTTCGAGTTAGGTGACCGCTTGGACGGTCACTTCTGAGAAAAGGCATTTACACAGAATCCTAAACAGGCTCTTTCAAGGGGCCGGTTCATAAGCACTTTGCTTCAATATTCAAGATAAGATTTATGTTCAGTACGGCAGATATATAAAATGAAACTCAGCTTTAAGGTTTCAGTTCACAAACTTTATGATGTGATATGGTATCTTATTGAAAAATATTGTGTTAAATAAGAATAATGTTATTCTGACCTAATCATTCCTTACCCCCTCTGTACTCTCAGAGATTTTTTATTTCCACAAGAAATAATAAAATAAAAATGCGATTCCGGCACCACTATTGACATCATTATCCCTGCCATACAGTACCGGAATCGCATTAATATCATATTACATTTTTTATATCTGGAATAATGGGGAAAAATTCTGTTGCGAAATAATATGTAAATCGTGTCTTCTGATGTTTTTTGTTATGAGTATAAAAATGGTAACACAGGGGATATAAATTACCGACTTTCTCCTATTCTATCATGAATTAAAAAATCTATAAATCTACTTAAGGCATACGTGAGTGGAATATTATTTCGCCAGAACACACCGACGCTGCCTTTCTGTTCTATCTTTGGCAGGTTGAGTATCACCAGTTGTCCCTGGCTGGCATAACGTTGCGCCAGGCGTAATGACAAAATAGAGATCATATCGCTGCTTTGTAACAGGTTGGTACTGACGTTCATCGACGCCGACTCAATCGTGTTTTCTGGCAGCATTACGCCGTGGTCTACCAACGCATTATCAATACTGATGCGAATGGGGGTACCCGTCGGCCAGACTATCCAGCGCCAGTTGGCAAGATCATTCCAGCTGAGGGTGGCGTATTTCGCCAGTGGGTGCTCTGGGCGGGCGACAAAGCATACTGGCTCGGTGTACAGCACCTGATAATTCAGTGGCAGCTGCAATGCGCGGCCGCCTATTCGCCCAACGACCACATCGACAGAACCTGCCAACAGATCTTGCAGCAATGGAGTCATCACCTTCTCTTCAATATTCAGGTGTAGAGTTGGCATCTCCGTAAGCAAATGCAAAATCGCCTGGGATACGCAGTCAGTGGCGACAGGAGAACAGCCAATTTTCAGACTGCCGACCAGTCCATCTTGTTTAAAACGGGCCAGTTCATATTGTGATCGCTCCATGTCATTGATTAACCGTTGGGCATGTTGCAATAACAATTTGCCGCCTTCAGTCGGACGTAAGCCTTTGCTGTGCCGCTCAAAAAGTGTGATTCCAATATCATCTTCGAGTTGTGACAACCATTTCGAAAGCGCGGGTTGGGTGATATTCATCATCCGTGCGACGTGGGTCAGATTACCCTGTTCACCCAGCGCAACCAGCATTTGCAGGTGATGTAGTTTTATTTTTTGCGCCCATTTTGCCATTTTACCATAACCTCCAGGTTATCTTTCTGCCCAAAATGCCATTGTACATCCCATCTCTTTAATCACATTATCGCAACATATACAAAAGAAACATCTACCTTACCTGCACTGAGGCATTTACTATGACTCAACGACGTGATTTACAAGCACTTATCGATGCAGCTCCGATCGGCAAGATGCAGTGGTGCGTTATCATCTGCTGTTTTCTGGTGGTAATGCTCGATGGTTTTGACACCGCGGCTATCGGCTTTATCGCCCCTGATATCCGTTCTCACTGGCAACTCACCGCAGGCGCTCTTGCCCCGCTTTTTGGTGCGGGTCTGCTGGGATTAACGGCAGGCGCACTGCTTTGTGGCCCGTTGTCCGACCGCTTTGGTCGCAAACGGGTGATCGAGCTGTGCGTCTTTTTATTTGGCGCGTTAAGTCTCGCCTCAGCGTTCTCGCCGGATCTGCAAACGCTGATATTCCTGCGTTTTCTCACCGGCCTGGGACTGGGCGGCGCGATGCCGAACACCATCACCATGACCTCGGAATATCTGCCTGCTCGCCGCCGCGGCGCGCTGGTGACGCTGATGTTTTGCGGCTTTACGCTGGGTTCGGCGTTTGGCGGGATTGTCAGTGCGCAGCTGGTGCCGGTGATAGGCTGGCACGGGATTCTGGTGTTGGGTGGCGTATTACCGCTGATGCTGTTTGTCGCACTGCTGGTGATTTTGCCGGAATCTCCACGCTGGCAGGTACGCCGCCAGTTACCGCAGGCGGTGATTGCAAGAACCGTGAGCGCCATTACCCGTGAATGTTATCCTGATACTCATTTTTATCTCAACGAATCAGTCGCAACTGCTAATAGCAGTATTCGTCAGTTATTCGCAGGGCGCCAACTAGCCATTACGTTGATGCTGTGGGTAGTGTTCTTTATGAGCCTGCTGATTATTTACCTGCTTTCAAGCTGGATGCCGACGCTACTGAGCCATCGTGGTATCGATCTGCAACATGCGTCCTGGGTCACCGCCGCGTTCCAGATTGGCGGTACGTTGGGCGCGCTGGCGCTGGGCATGTTGATGGACAAGTTCAATCCTTTCTACGTTCTGGCCCTGAGCTATGCCACAGGCGCTGGATGCATCGTGATGATTGGTTTAAGCCAGGATGGATTATGGCTGATGGCGCTGGCGATTTTTGGCACCGGTATTGGCATTAGCGGATCGCAGGTGGGGCTGAATGCGCTGACCGCAACGCTCTACCCAACGCAAAGCCGCGCCACGGGCGTGAGCTGGTCAAATGCTATCGGCCGCTGCGGCGCGATTGTTGGTTCGCTGTCTGGCGGCGTGATGATGGCGATGAATTTCTCTTTCGACACCCTGTTTTTTATTATCGCTGTGCCCGCGGTGATCAGTGCGGTGATGTTAACCCTGCTGATCATCGTGGTTCGCCAGTCGACCTCTGTCCCTGACTCACTGCCTCACGCAGGCGTAGTGAACGAATAAGGAGCATCCATGACTGATAGCAATCAAAATAGCCGCGAGCAATTTTATCAGCATATTTCCGGGCAAAACCTGACCCCGCTGTGGGAGTCACTGCACCACCTGGTGCCCAAAACGCCCAACGCTACCTGTGCGCCAGCGTACTGGAATTATCAGGAGATCCGCCCGCTGCTGCTGAAGAGCGGCAGCCTGATTGGCGCGAAAGAAGCTGTGCGTCGTGTGCTGGTACTGGAAAACCCGGCGCTGCGCGGGCAGTCTTCCATTACCGCGACTTTATATGCCGGTTTGCAACTGATCATGCCGGGCGAAGTGGCCCCCAGCCATCGCCATAACCAGTCGGCGCTGCGTTTTATTGTTGAAGGCAAAGGGGCATTCACTGCCGTTGACGGTGAACGCACGCCAATGAATGAGGGCGATTTTATCCTGACTCCGCAGTGGTGCTGGCACGATCACGGTAACCCTGGAGAGGAGTCGGTTATCTGGCTCGATGGACTGGATCTGCCATTAGTGAACACGCTGGGCTGCGGTTTTGCCGAAGATTACCCGGAAGAGCAACAACCGGTAACACGTAAAGAGGGCGATTACCTGCCGCGTTATGCCGCCAATATGTTGCCGCTGCGCTATCAGACGGGGAACTCCTCGCCGATCTTTAACTACCGTTATGACCGCAGCCGCGAAGTGCTGCACGATTTAACCCGTCTGGGCGATGCCGACGAATGGGATGGCTACAAAATGCGCTACGTCAACCCGGTCACTGGTGGCTATCCGATGCCGTCGATAGGCGCTTTCCTGCAACTGTTACCAAAAGGATTTACTTCACGTGTGGCGCGTACGACTGACAGCACCATCTATCATGTGGTGGAAGGTGGCGGTCAGGTGAGCATCGGCAATGAAACCTTCAGCTTTAGTGCAAAAGATATCTTCGTGGTGCCGTCCTGGCACGGTGTGTCGTTCCAGACCACGCAAGATACCGTTTTATTTAGTTTTTCGGACAGACCGGTACAAGAAGCCCTGGGGCTGTTTCGCGAAGCGCGTTATTAATTTGGGAGAGAAAAAATGACTCAATACGTATTCGAACCTCAAGCGCCCGTTACCGTACCGGTTGTTGGCAGTGATGAACAATTCCCCGTGCGCCGCGTTTACTGCGTCGGGCGTAACTATGCCGCCCATGCCCGCGAAATGGGCTTTGATCCGGATCGTGAACCGCCATTCTTCTTCTGCAAACCGGCGGATGCCGTTGTTCCGGTTGCCGCAGGCGAAACGCTGGCGCTGCCGTATCCGGCGCAGACCGATAACTACCATTACGAAATTGAACTGGTGGTGGCCATTGGTAAAAAGGGCAGTGATATCCCGCTGGAAAACGCCCATGAATATGTCTGGGGTTATGCCACGGGTCTTGATATGACTCGCCGTGACCGTCAGATGGAAATGCGTCAGATGGGCCGCCCGTGGGAAATCGGTAAAGCGTTTGATCTCTCAGCGCCCATCGCGCCGCTGCACAAAGCCAGCGATATCGGCGGTATTGATAATGCGCCAATCTGGTTACAGGTTAACGGCGAAGATCATCAGCGCAGCGATATTCGTCATCTTATCTGGTCAGTGAATGAAACCATCAGCTACCTGTCTGGTTTCTTTGAACTGCAACCGGGTGATCTGATCTTTACCGGTACGCCGGAAGGGGTTGGCCCGGTAGTGAAAGGTGATGTGATCACGGGTAACGTCGAGGGCTTAACCCCTATCGCGGTGAAGATTGTCTGAGGTGCATGATGAAGCTGTACAGTTTTTTTAATAGTTCAGCATCGTACCGGGTACGCATTGCGCTGGCGCTGAAAGGCATTAATTACCAGACCGAAGGGGTGAATATCCGCATTGGTCAGCAAAATGAACTGGCCTATCGGCGGATGAATCCGGTCGGGCTGGTGCCGACGCTGCTGACTGACGAGGGTGAGTCACTCGGTCAGTCGCTGGCGATTATTGACTGGCTGGAGAGGCACTACCCGCAAGTTCCGCTGGTGCCGCAGGAAGAACCGGCCCGCAACAAGGTGCTGGAAATTGTCTATGCCATCGCTTGTGATATTCATCCATTGAATAACCTGCGCGTGCTGCGCTACCTGACCGAAGAACTGAACGTCAGTGAAGAAGAAAAAAAACGTTGGTATGCGCACTGGATCCAGCAAGGGTTAAGCGCGGTGGAACAACTGTTGCGCCAGAACCAGTCGGGGCAATTTTGTGTGGGCGAGACGCCGACGCTGGCAGATTGCTGCCTTGTCCCGCAGTGGGCGAACGCGCTACGCATGAACTGCGATTTGAGCGGGTATCCACGCTGCAAAGCGGTGTACGACGCCTGCACACAGCTGCCAGCGTTCATTGCTGCAGCGCCAGAAAATCAACAAGATAAAATTTCAGCCTGACCAGGAGAACTATAATGACGAAAGTGACACGCGCAGTAATTGTGGGAGGCGGGATCGGTGGTGCGGCAACTGCGCTGTCACTGGCCCGCCTGGGGATCAAAGTGGTGCTGCTGGAAAAGGCGCATGAGATCGGTGAGATTGGCGCGGGCATCCAGTTGGGGCCAAATGCGTTTTCGGCGCTGGACAGCCTCGGCGTCGGCGAAGTTGCCCGCCAGCGCGCGGTGTTTACCGATCACATTACCATGATGGACGCGGTGAATGCCGAAGAAGTGGTGCGCATTGAAACCGGGCAGGCCTTTCGTGACCATTTCGGCGGCCCTTACGCGGTGATCCACCGGGTTGATATTCACGCCTCGGTGTGGGAAGCGGTACTGACGCATCCGGACGTGGAATATCACACCTCCACCAACGTCGTGGATATTCGCGAGACGGAAGACGATGTCACCGTGTTTGACGATCGCGGCAATAGCTGGACCGGCGATATTCTGATTGGCTGTGACGGCGTGAAGTCAGTGGTGCGCCAGAGCTTATTGGGCGATGCGCCGCGTGTCACCGGACATGTTGTCTACCGTGCGGTTATCGATTGTGCCGATATGCCGGAAGATTTGCGCATTAACGCACCGGTACTGTGGGCGGGGCCGCATTGTCACCTGGTGCATTACCCTTTGCGCGGCGGCAAGCAGTATAACCTGGTGGTAACATTCCACAGCCGCCAGCAGGAAGAGTGGGGCGTGAAGGATGGCAGTAAAGAGGAAGTGCTCTCTTACTTTGAAGGGATTCACCCCCGTCCGCGCCAGATGTTGGATAAACCGACTTCATGGCGACGCTGGTCAACCGCTGACCGTGAACCGGTGGCGAAGTGGGGAACGAAGCGCATAACGCTGGTTGGCGATGCGGCCCATCCGGTAGCGCAATATATGGCGCAGGGAGCCTGTATGGCGCTGGAAGATGCAGTAACGCTGGGTAAGGCGCTGGCGCAGTGTGAGGGTGATGCGGCGCAAGCCTTTGCGCTGTATGAGTCGGTACGAATTCCGCGCACCGCGCGCATCGTCTGGTCGACCCGTGAAATGGGGCGGGTTTACCACGCCGCAGGGGTAGAACGCCAGGTACGTAATCTGCTGTGGAAAGGGAAATCGCAGGTAGATTTTTATCGGAGTATGGAGTGGCTGTACGGCTGGAAAGAAGACAACTGTCTGCAACCAAGATAATACGACATAGAATTCGTTAAATACCATGGAGCCTGTACATAGATTTGTGTAATTGCCTGATTTTGATATGTTCAATCCAGCATCAAATGAAGGTTAATTTATGGACGACAAACAGTTACAGGCTCTGGCTAACGAACTGGCCAAAAACCTCAAAACCCCTGAAGACCTCAGTCAGTTTGATCGGCTGCTGAAAAAGCTCAGCGTTGAAGCCGCTCTCAATGCAGAGATGACACACCATCTTGGGTATGAGAAAAATCAGTCCAGACCAGGAGCTAACTCCCGCAACGGTTATTCCACAAAGACCGTTATCACAGGCGACGGTCCACTGGAACTGCGTACTCCGCGCGATCGTGACGGTACCTTCGAACCACAAATGGTAAAGAAAAATCAGACCCGTATTACCGGGATGGATAACCAGCTCCTCTCGTTGTATGCCAAAGGGATGACCACCCGTGAGATAGCCGCTGCGTTCAAAGAACTGTATGACGCAGATGTTTCACCGGCACTGATATCAAAGGTTACCGATGCCGTGATGGAGCAGGTTGTAGAATGGCAAAACCGACCACTGGATGCTGTTTACCCCATTGTTTATCTTGACTGTATCGTCCTGAAAGTTCGGCATGACAGTCGCGTCATCAACAAATCGGTGTTCCTGGCACTGGGCATCAATATCGAAGGTCAGAAAGAACTGCCAGGTATGTGGCTGGCCGAAAATGAAGGCGAAGTTCTGGCTCAATGTGCTGACTGAACTGAAAAACCGCGGTCTGAACGATATCCTCATCGCCTGTGTGGATGGCCTGAAAGGCTTCCCGGATGCCATCAACACAGTATATCCGAAGGCCCGCATCCAGTTATGCATCGTGCATATGGTGCGCAACAGCCTGCGCTTCGTGTCATGGAAGGACTACAAAGCCGTCACTCGCGACCTGAAAGCGATTTATCAGGCACCCACGGAAGAGGCAGGCCAGCAGGCACTGGAAGCGTTCGCTGCGGCCTGGGACAGTCGCTATCCTCAGATAAGCCGAAGCTGGCAGGCTAACTGGCCGAATCTTGCCACGTTCTTCGCTTATCCAACGGACATCCGCAAAGTGCTCTATACGACGAATGCCATCGAGTCGCTAAACAGCGTGATCCGCCATGCGATCAAAAAGCGTAAAGTGTTCCCGACAGACGACTCGGTGAAAAAGTGGTGTGGCTGGCAATCCAGTCTGCGTCCCAGAAATGGACGATGCCGTTGAAGGACTGGCGAATGGCAATGAGCCGCTTTATTATCGAGTTCGGTGACCGCCTGGACGGTCACTTCTGAGAAAGGCATTTACACAGAATCCTAAACAGGCTCTATAAAAGGCCGCAACGGTCGTGTGGAAGGTACCCGGGAACTGGCTATTCACCCGCATTTTGTTCTGGTTTATGAGGTCGATAGCCAGTGGGGAAAAGTGTATATCCTGCGCGTATCGCATACCGCACAGAAGTGGCCATAGAGGGGCTGTCCGGATATAAAAACGTCTGACGGAGATGCAATAACCATGAATAATGATGATCTGGCTACCAAACGTGCGCAGACTATTGCTTAAGATCGCCGGATTTTTGTTTGCGAGGTTTAGCTGAACGGACCGTATAACTCACTGAAAGACAATGACATTGTCTGTTTTTATAACGGTAATCTCAGGCCATGACAAGCCGCAGCCGTCAGGCTGCCTACTCGATTTCTTTTCTGATTCATCTGAAAAGAAAACAGGTAATTTTTATTTTCAAAAGCAAGCCGGTAATTATAGCTGTCCTGTCCGGGGAAGTATTCCTTCATATAAGTTAATGCAGGCCACAGATAATATTCCTGAGGACATTACTTTTAAAGCATATTACCTGTCCTACAAAAAGAATAATGTTACATCCCTGTCACTGGAATTAAATTCAGATTTTAATTATTTCTTTACAGATATACTGGATGGCTGTTCAGTTGGAATACGCACATAGGAACTTGTAACCCGCGTATACCATGCTAATGCCTTCAGGTATGGTGAGTTTTTATACCGCAAAGAGAAGATGAATTGCAGTTTTGCATTACGACGACAGGTAAGTATGCAGAATAATATGATTAAAAATTTAGCAGGGAATGATGCAAAAATTATATCCCCGTGGCACTATGGACATTATGGTGAAAATGCTATGTTTTATAAAACATTCTTTTTCGGATACAGAGAAAGTCTCTCCGGAAGCTGTGTTTTTTACGTCAGACATATGATATCCGTAACATGGAAAACTCATGGTTCCGGTAATTATGTGGATGAGATATAATCTGTGATTATTTTGAGTAACGAAGAGCGCACCTGAACGGATGAGATATTATATCTGAATGGAAAAAGGGTCAGGTTAAGAACGTGTAGCCATGTTTTTCTGAGCATCTTGCTGTTATCAGCCATGGTCGGTATACTCCACTTTTGCCCCATGTATCTGCATCAGTCAACCGGATGGACATATCCGTTCACTGGTATGTAAGGCATGGAGAGACGATTTCTAATCATAATGTCATTCAGCTTAATTCTTCTTATGTGGAACAATTACGTATTCCGGGTGTATCCCTTTAACGACACATGGAATAAAAAAATCCCCACAAAAAAGTGGGGCTCCAAGAGAAACAACAATTACAGGTGCGTTGGTCATATTCGAATAACGATGAATCAGCTATGCTGAAACAAAAATTTAACCGTACAGCCCACTGATTTCAATACTTAACTTAAGCTTCTGGCGTATAATTAATACGCATCAATAAACTCACATCAGACAAAACAACTATTCGAGTAAACAAAAACAAGAATAACCATCTGCACAATACTTTAAAGATATATGCATTTATCCATTAACTCCTTCATGTTTATATGATTATTTTTTGTGAGATAAATCGCATTTTTAATAAAAACTCAAAACAAAAGCTTATCTCTTATCAGTTGATACGCAGAAACCATGGCAGAGTCCATGGTCAATAAATAACTAAAAATACCCTAATCAACATCGCAAAAATTTTACAATTAATATTAATCTATTGCAAAAAAGGAGTGGGTGATTTATAAGTGGAAATGTAACAACCTCCTCTATAGTTCCATTAGTTTAAAGTGCAACATAAACTGAGCATTCATTTGTTCTCTTACCCCTGTGTTACCAGGGGTTTTTTATACTCACAACAAACCGAAGAGTTATCAGGCACTATAAGCAAAGCACAAGTAAGACAATAAGTTAAAAAACAAACACCAGAAGACATGATTTGCATATTATTTCGCAACAGAAGCTTCCCCCATTATTCTGGGCATAAAAAACATGTAACATGATATTAATGCGATTCCGGTACTGTATATCAGGGGTAATGATGTAAATGGTGGTACCGGAGTCGCACCTTCATTTTATTATTCATTCAGGAAATAAAAAAATCCCTCTGAGAGCATGCAGAGGGGTAAGGAATGATTCAGTCAGAATAATGTGTCCTTAGTTTTTATATACATTCAGTACAACATTTTCAACAAGATACAATATCAAATGCTAAGATTTGTGAGCTGAAACCTTAAAGCTGAGTTCATTTGTATATCTGCCGCACTGAGCATAAATCTTACCCTGAACATTGAGGCGAAGTACGGCAGATTTAATACGTTGCGTGTAGCATTTTTACGTTATACAAATATCTGCGAAGTTATTTCTTCTTAACGTCCCCACTTGCCAATGTTTTTTCTGACTTACTGACTAATAAATAATAGTGACAAACACCCGCTCTCACACCATTGTCAGTGCTGGTGATTCAGGACGGTAACCGGAGTTTACCCGAAAAATGTAATCTATGGTCACTCCCGTTTTAGTAACACCGGTTTTGAAGATAAGCTGACAACCTGTATCTGTCGTGGTAAAGATGAAATCTGGTAAACCATGTCAGGTGGATTTGTCCCTATATTTCTAGGCACCTGTTATCATTAACTCATTACTGGTCCGCTGCCGCAGATATTCCCGTGGCGAGCGATACCCCAGCGCACTATGCAGATGCCATTCGTTATAATACCCGAACGCCTCTGCAAGGTTCTTTACTGCAAAGCTCAATGGCGCGAATTTTTTGTTCTTCAGTAAACATGTTTCATCTCCTGATGAGTCCAGGAAATCGTCCGCATCCCCATAACGGTCAAATATCGTGGCGTTGACATATTCAGCCCGGCATCTTCAATAAGAGACTTGAGTAAACGGGAAAGGCGCGGACGTTTCTTGCGAACGGAGGAGCGCTCACCATCATGGTAAGCAGAGCGAGCCTGCAGTCTGATAACGGAATTACGGTCATCAGGTGGTAAAAAGTTTCTGTAATTTATACGGGAGCACGGGATGCCGGTCTGCTCCGGAGGAGGTTTCCTCTTCATTTCCGGAAAACTGACGATACATGGGGCATTCAGGCGCATGCTCATGGTTAAAACTGGACAGATAAAGAGTTCCCGTGTTTCTCGATGTCTTTTTTTCTTTGAACTACTATTCGATGACCTTCGGACGACATCCAGACAGCCGCAAGCAAAAAACATGGTCTGGCAGTGATAAGGGGTCGCTGACATTGAGAACGACAAGTTCAATCCTGTGTGTAATCGCCAGCTTCATTGCTGCCGGAAAAAATCAAATCTCAATCACTGAACTGGTTATCCTGTCCGGTATTAGTCGACAGAGTGTTAAGTGGGCAATTCAGACGCTGGAACAGGCAGGGCAAATCACCGTTACCAGAACAACCACCAACGGCAGGCATGAAGCCAACGCCTACTACCTGCCTGACCAGGATTCGAGAGGTAGTTGCAGCTGCCGCTGTTTCAACGCCACTGTCTTTGATAGTTGCCATTTTCATGCCCGCTAATGTCTGTCATACACGCTCGTAAGCGGCCCTCACGGTCCGCTAACGCGGAGATACGCCCCGACTGCGGGAAACCCTTGTCGGGACCACTCCGACCGCGTACAGAGGCTCTGTCATGGCTGAAAGTGGGTATGGCTTAACAGGATGGGGTGGGTAAGGTTAAATCTGTCAATCAGTACCGGCTTACGCCGGGCTTCGGCGGTTTTATTTCTGTGCCATATGAAACAACAGTATGCCGCCTTACATGCCGCTGACGCGGCATCTGTTACTCGTCAATACGTTTGTCATTACATCTGTTCGCATTGATGAAGAAATGTTATATAAGTGATTACGGCAGGGAAACAAGAGCGACATAACGTTTATAATATCGCCAGTAACGAATGAAATAATAGGGGCAGCTTGACGTATAGTAAATTAAAAAAACAAGCGATACCGCTGTCCGCGACTTACATGACTCTGTTTTATCTGTCACAAACTGGCTTTTATTAGCATTAATAATTATAACTCTTTAACAGCGAATCAATATCTTCTCGCACTTTTAGGTTATTAATTCGAAGCACTGCGACTTCTAACTGAGATATATGGCTTTTGATCTGTTCCAGCTCTTTTATCTTTCTTTCATTTTCTCTATAAATTTCAAGCAAATACTTTAGTTTATCTTCTCGCATTACTTTCTTGCTCTGTCACTAGAATTTTAATCGTCGTAAAATATAAGGTCATTATTAAAATATTCTGGCCATATAATATAAAAGCGTTGTTTTTTAGTATGATTTTCTTAGCACCAGTACATATAATATAGAGGGAATCAGAATAAAGATTCCCTCTATGATTTTAATAACATCCAGCACAGGCTGGATTACAACAAAGTTCACAGCAGTAAAATGTGTTATTCATATTTTCTGATTTTTTTTCACTGTTGTTTTTTACAACATTACACTTTTTAGTGTCTAATGTAATTTTCTCTTTTGAAGAGTCAACTGATTCAGCTTTCTGGCTAAAAGAGGGGAAAGATAATACAGAAATAAAAATTGCCAACATTAGCTTTTTCATGTTACCTCCCGTCATGTTGTTTCACGGATATTTGAGATTAGTTAAACGGTCTTTGCAATTTTTTTTATTTTTTTTGTGAGTTGCATCATGTTATATGTCGAGGTGTACTCGCTTTTTTATATTATTTTTATAGTGTTATATATGTTAATTGACTGGTCGTCTGGATTTTTTTACTATTAATATCATGTTAAGTAATGGTTTTATACTTTTCTTGTTCATCGACAGGAATTTAAATCCCAAAAAGATTAAAAAAACATCACGAAACGGATGTTTCTTCGACATTCCTTGTACACCATATGAAAGGAAACGACTATCGAACGGGGCGATACTGATTGATACAAAGCATAAGTGGCGGTTTTTTGCTCCATTTCCCTGAAAATGGACGCAACTTCCCCTCTGCGGCTTTCAGCTGCATACCCACATTCGCGCCAGTGGCTCATGCATCACAACCAGATCTGCCAGACGGTAACCCCGCTTCAGCCCCGTAAAATGCATCTGACTCCCGCACAGGATGCACTTCAGCGGGGCAACTTTCAGTAACTGCTGATACATCCCTCTCCACCTGATTTTTGTCACCGACTCAATCACCACCGGACGCACTGAACCTTCCGGCTGCTTCTCCAGCCAGTTAAGCCAGAGGTTTCCCTGCTGAAAAATATCGGCAAAACGGGGAAACATCAGAAGGGCGGGGTGACTCCGTCCGGCCAGTGAACCGTGCCGCACTCCGGACAGTACATGCCGCCGGCGCTGATACCGGCAAAAATGGTTGCAAATTCCCGCTCCGTGCAGCGGGCTATTTCCGGATACCCTTCGTCATCAACACGTACAAACCAGAAGACCAGCTTTTTGTTTCCCGCATCCACAAAGAACGGAATACCCAGGTCAGCGCAGCACTCAACGGCATCGTCAAAATTATCAAAGCGCAGAACTTCTGTGTCTTCTTCGTCAAAGAAGTCATCGTCGTGAAGCTTCACGACATAGCGGGGAAGTTTGCTTCTTTGAGGTGCAGGTTTTCGTTTACGGGGTTTAGCTGAACGGGCCATATAACCACCTGAAAGACAATAACATTGTCTGTTTTTATAGCGGTAATGGCAGACCATGACAAGTTGCAGCCGTCAGGCTGCCTACTCGATACCACAACCACAGCAGAGCTGAGGCCTTCAATTCACTGATGCACCTGGCGCTCTGGCTGTCCAGCCCACATTCACGGATATTTTTTTCCGCTATTCGGGTTAGTTGCTCATAGCTGAGTGAAAACACCCTTTCTTCATCCATCCTGCACGCTCCATCTGATAATATTCTGACAGGTAAAAATCATATCTGATATGATTTTATGTAAGTTGCTTAATCATCATATTTCCTGCCCGTTCCCCGCCGCGCAGATCCGGTTTCCGGCTTATCCGGAAAACCAATGCTCCCCTCGTAAGTGATACCGTAATCTTTACCGTAAATATGAAACTGGTGCAGGTGGTCATCACCCCAGCCCTGAATGATCTGGATAATAAAATGGAGTGCAGCCAGTGATGTATCGGCTGCAATCCTCAGCCGACGCCAGACCATAGGACTGACACCACGAACAGCAATTTTAATGACGTAAACCTTCATAACTAACAGAGGCATCATTATGAAATTATGCAGGTTATTTTACCGCTGCTGGTCCCTCATTCAGTGACTGCCCCGGGGTTAATGGATGCCGGTGGTGGGTTACGTAAGCTTCAGCGAGGCAGCTCACGCCATAACGGACTATATCGTTGGATATTACAGCGCACTAAGACCGCACGAATATAACGGTGGGTTATCCCCAAACGAATCGGAAAATCGATACTGGAAAAACTCTAACGCGGTGACCAGTTTTTGTTGACCACTTCAATGCTGGATGAGAATACCTTCAGTATGAAACTTGAGTGGGTTTTCTTTGGTAACTGTAACCAAATGGTTTGCTGTAATCTGTCTGATACCTCTTTAATAAAGTTTTTGTAGCAGGGGACTCATATGAAAATCATTTGTTATCTTACAAAACAATCATCTGAGTATTATAATATAACTCATCTGTAATATGCATAAGAGTTGTAGCCAATATATTATAGTTGTTTGTGTTAGGAGGGGAGCTCCTTGCGGTAGCTTTTTGTTTTTAGATGTTTATTTTTCAAATAATATGATTTCTGTGTCTTTATTTTAATTTCTTTACCATTCTTGAATTTTATACATCTTTAAATATTATGAAATCTAATGTCTTTGATGTCATGGGAAAGGTTGCATGGTTATGGGCCTGTTCTCCGCTGCATAGAAAATGGCCTCTGTCTGTTTTTGCTATTAATGTCATACCTGCCATTCAGACAAATCAATTTGCTTTGCTGACAAAGGATGACCTTCCTGTAGCTTTTTGTAGCTGGGCCAGTTTAGATCTGGAATGCGAGGTGAAATATATAAATGATGTAACATCTTTGTATGCAAAGGACTGGATATCGGGAGAAAGGAAGTGGTTTATTGACTGGATAGCGCCATTTGGACACAACATGGACTTATATAAACACATGAGGAAAAAGTATCCTTATGAGTTATTCAGAGCAATAAGGTTAGATGAGTATGGTAAAACAGGGAAAATAGCTGAGTTTCATGGTGGGGGGATAGATAAAAAATTGGCATCAAAAATATTCAGGCAATACCATCATGAACTTATGTCTGAAGTAAAAAATAGACAAGATTTTAATTTTAATATTGAGAAAGCAAACTAATATGACAGTAAATAAAATAAAGAACATTTTCAGCAATGCGACATCGACTACAAAATCAGCATTTAATACAGCATCATCAAACGTACGTACCGCTGGAAAAAAACTCATATTATTAATACCTGATGATTATGAAGCTCAGGGCGTGGGTATTAATGAGTTGGTCAAAGCTGCTGATGAGCTTGGAATAGAAATACACCGTACTGAACGAGATGATACAGCGATTGCAAACCAGTTTTTTGGTACAGCAGAAAAAGTTTTAGGATTAACTGAACGTGGTGTTGCAATATTCGCACCACAACTTGATAAACTTCTGCAGAAGTATCAGAACGTTGGGAGTAAAATAGGCGGAACCGCTGAGAATGTAGGTAATAATCTGGGAAAAGCCGGAACAGTTCTTTCAGCACTACATAATTTTACGGGGATTGCCTTATCAGGCATGGCTCTTGATGAATTGCTGAGAAAACAACGGGGAGGAGAGGATATAAGTCAGAATGATATTGCCAAAAGTAGTATTGAACTTATTAATCACCTTGTAGATACAGTATCAAGTATAAACAGTACTGTTGATTCATTTTCTGAGCAGCTTAACCAGCTTGGCTCATTTTTATCCAGTAAACCTCGCTTAAGTTCTGTTGGTGGAAAATTACAAAATTTACCTGACCTGGGCCCCTTGGGGGATGGGCTGGATGTTATCTCTGGAATTCTTTCAGCTGTATCAGCAAGCTTTATTCTGGGAAACAGTGACGCACATACAGGAACAAAAGCAGCAGCAGGTATCGAACTGACAACTCAGGTTCTGGGAAATGTTGGTAAAGCTGTTTCACAATATATTCTGGCTCAGAGAATGGCACAGGGCTTATCGACAACAGCTGCAAGTGCGGGTCTGATCACATCGGCTGTTATGCTGGCTATCAGTCCTCTTTCTTTCCTGGCTATTGCAGATAAATTTGAGCGAGCTAAGCAGCTTGAAGCATATTCTGAACGATTTAAAAAATTGAATTATGAAGGGGATGCTTTACTTGCAGCCTTTCATAAAGAAACCGGAGCTATAGATGCAGCCCTGACAACAATAAATACTGTTCTGAGTTCTGTATCTGCGGGAGTTAGTGCAGCCTCCAGTGCATCCCTCATAGGGGCCCCGATAAGCATGCTAGTGAGTGCATTAACCGGTACGATATCTGGCATTCTGGAAGCATCAAAACAGGCTATGTTTGAGCACGTTGCAGATAAATTCGCTGCTCGGATCAATGAATGGGAAAAGGAGCATGGCAAAAATTATTTTGAGAATGGCTATGATGCAAGACATGCTGCATTTTTAGAAGACTCTCTGTCTTTGCTTGCAGATTTTTCTCGTCAGCATGCAGTAGAAAGAGCTGTCGCAATAACTCAGCAACATTGGGATGAGAAGATCGGTGAACTTGCAGGTATAACCCGTAATGCTGATCGTAGTCAGAGTGGTAAGGCATATATTAATTATCTGGAGAATGGAGGGCTTTTAGAGGATCAACCGAAGGAGTTTACACAACAAGTTTTTGATCCTCAAAAAGGGACCATAGACCTTTCAACAGGTAATGTATCAAGTGTTTTGACATTTGTAACACCAACATTTACCCCAGGAGAAGAAGTCAGAGAAAGAAAACAGAGTGGTAAATATGAATATATGACATCTCTTATTGTAAATGGTAAGGATACATGGTCTGTAAAAGGATTAAAAAGTCATAAAGGTGTATATGATTATTCAAATCTGATTCAGTTTGTTGAAAAGGATAATAAATACCATCAGGCGAAAATAATTTCTGAGCTCGGAGATAAAAATGATATTGTTTATTCTGGCTCAGGCTCGTCAGAAGTATTTGCTGGAGAAGGCCATGACACCGTATCTTATAATAAGACGGATGCTGGCAAACTAACAATTGATGCAACAGGAGCATCGAAACCTGGTGAGTATATAGTTTCAAAAAATATGTATGGTGACGTGAAGGTATTGCAGGAAGTCGTTAATGAACAGGAGGTGTCAGTGGGAAAGCGAACAGAGAAAATACAATATCGTGATTTTGAATTCAGAGCCGGTGGAATTTCTTATGATGTGATAGATAAGCTACATTCTGTTGAAGAACTCATCGGCGGAAAACATGATGATGAATTCAAAGGCGGTAAGTTTAATGATATATTCCATGGCGCAGATGGGAACGATTATATCGAAGGTAATTATGGTAATGATCGACTATACGGCGATGATGGGGATGATTATATATCCGGAGGACAGGGCGACGACCAGTTATTTGGTGGTAGTGGAAACGATAAATTGAGTGGAGGGGATGGTAATAATTATCTGACAGGAGGAAGCGGTAATGATGAGCTTCAGGCACACGGAGCTTATAATATTCTGTCAGGTGGCACTGGTGATGATAAACTTTATGGTGGTGGTATTGACCTTCTGGATGGAGGGGAAGGTAATGACTATCTGAATGGCGGTTTTGGTAATGATATTTATGTTTATCGGCAAAACTATGGTCATCATACAATTGCAGATGAAGGAGGTAAAGGAGATCGCCTGCACTTATCTGATATTAGCTTTGATGATATCGCATTTAAGAAAGTGGGAAATGATCTTATCATGAATAAAGCCATTAATGGTGTACTATCATTTAATGAGTCAAATGATGTCAATGGGATAACATTTAAAAACTGGTTTGCGAAAGATGCCTCAGGAGCAGATAATCATCTTGTTGAGATTATAACAGATAAAGATGGTCGTGAAATTAAATCTGATAACATACCTCATAAAAATAATGATTGGTCAGGTTATATAAAAGCTAGTTCTATAGCATCAGAAAAAAATATGGTTAATATCACCAGTGTTGCCAATGATATTAACAAAATTATTTCTTCAGTTTCAGGGTTAGATTCAGGTGATGAACGATTAGCATCTTTATATAATTTAGCCTTACATCAAAATAACACACACTCAACAATTTTAACGACAACTGTCTGAGACTAAAAGCGGAGGTGATGCCCATTCCAGGAGGAATGGGCATCGTTTTATCATGAGTAAATGTAGTTCTCATAGTAGCTTGTATACACTGATATTGCTTGCACAATATCATAATATAACTGTCAATGCTGAAACTATAAGGCATCAGTTTAATACCCACACACAAGATTTTGGGGTGACTGAATGGTTACTGGCAGCGAAATCCATTGGCTTAAAAGCAAAATATGTAGAAAAACATTTTGCCAGATTATCAATGATTCCATTACCTGCGTTGATATGGCGGGATGACGGTAAGCATTATATATTATCTCGTGTAACTAAAGATTCATCACGCTATCTTGTTTATGATCCTGAACAGCATCAGTCACAAACTTTTAGCCGGGATGAGTTCGAAAAACTGTATCAGGGAAAAGTTATTCTGGTTACGTCAAGAGCAACAGTAGTCGGAGAGTTAGCTAAATTTGATTTTTCCTGGTTTATCCCCTCTGTTGTGAAATACAGGAAGATTTTACTTGAGGTGTTAACTGTTTCTGCTTTTATTCAGTTTCTTGCGTTAATAACACCTCTTTTTTTTCAGGTTGTAATGGATAAGGTTTTAGTTCATCGGGGGTTTTCAACGTTAAATATTATTACAATGGCATTTATTATAGTGATAATTTTTGAAGTGATATTAACCGGAGCCAGAACTTATATTTTCTCTCATACGACAAGTCGTATTGACGTTGAACTGGGTGCTAAGTTATTCAGACATTTGCTTGCATTACCTGTTTCATATTTTGAAAATCGCAGGGTCGGAGAGACCGTTGCCAGAGTAAGGGAACTGGAACAAATTCGTAATTTTTTAACCGGACAAGCGTTGACATCAGTTCTTGATCTATTTTTTTCTGTAATATTTTTTTGTGTCATGTGGTATTACAGCCCTCAATTAACACTGGTTATATTATTGTCACTACCTTGTTATGTTATATGGTCATTGTTTATATCACCCTTATTACGTCGACGTCTTGATGATAAATTTCTCAGGAATGCAGAAAATCAAGCTTTTCTTGTCGAGATGGTAACAGCAATAAATACAATTAAATCCATGGCAGTATCGCCACAAATGATTGCTACATGGGATAAACAACTGGCCGGGTATGTTGCTTCCAGTTTCAGGGTAAATCTGGTTGCAATGACAGGGCAGCAGGGTATACAGCTGATACAGAAAAGTGTAATGGTAATTAGTCTCTGGATGGGAGCACATCTTGTCATATCGGGAGAGATAAGCATCGGGCAGTTAATCGCGTTTAATATGCTTGCAGGTCAGGTCATTGCTCCTGTTATCAGACTGGCTCATCTTTGGCAGGATTTTCAGCAAGTTGGTATTTCTGTTGAGCGCCTTGGAGATGTATTAAATACACCGGTAGAGAAAAAGTCAGGCAGAAATATACTGCCGGAAATTCAGGGGGATATCGAATTTAAAAATGTTAGGTTTCGGTATTCTTCTGACGGCAATGTTATTTTAAATAATATTAATTTATACATATCGAAGGGGGATGTTATCGGTATAGTTGGCCGTTCTGGTTCAGGAAAAAGTACATTAACAAAACTGCTTCAGCGCTTTTATATACCAGAGACAGGACAGATTTTAATTGATGGGCATGATTTATCACTTTCTGATCCAGAATGGTTACGACGCCAGATTGGTGTTGTATTGCAGGAAAATACTCTATTAAATCGTAGTATTATCGATAATATTACATTAGCTTCTCCGACTGTATCTATGGAGCAGGCAATTGAGGCAGCCAGACTTGCAGGTGCCCATGATTTTATTACGGAACTAAAAGAAGGGTACAATACTATTGTTGGAGAACAGGGCGTTGGTCTTTCAGGAGGGCAGCGTCAACGGATCGCAATAGCCCGGGCTCTTGTTACAAATCCTCGAATTCTTATTTTTGATGAAGCAACAAGTGCTCTTGATTATGAGTCGGAAAATATAATAATGAAAAATATGTCAAGAATATGTAAGAACAGAACCGTAATTATTATTGCACACAGGTTGTCCACTGTAAAAAATGCAAAAAGAATAATTGTTATGGATAATGGTATTATTTCTGAAGATGGCACACATAAAGAGCTTATCTCCAAAAAAGACAGTTTATATGCATATTTATATCATTTGCAGGCATAATGTATGCGCTTTTACATGAAAAGTTTATGGGATTTGATTTGCCGTTATAAGGCGGTTTTTTCTGATGTCTGGAAAATTCGTCACACACTTGACGCTCCTGTCAGAGAAAAAGATGAGTATGCATTTCTTCCTGCTCACCTTGAACTCATTGAAACACCAGTATCCAGACGTTCTCATTTTGTTATATGGAGTATTTTATTATTTGTAATTATATCTCTTCTCTTATCTGTCCTTGGGAAAGTAGAAATAGTCTCAGTAGCAAATGGTAAGTTTACTCATAGTGGAAGAAGCAAAGAAATAAAACCGATAGAGAATGCAATTGTAGAAAAAATAATGGTAAAAGATGGCGCTTTTGTAAAAAAAAATGATCCATTAGTTGAATTGACAGTGCCTGGTGTTGAATCTGATATTTCAAAATCAGAAGCATCTTTGTTGTATGAAAAAACAGAACAATATCGCTACGCAATTCTTTCTGAATCAATTCAAAAGAATGAGCTTCCAGAAATAAGGATAACAGATTTTCCTGGTGGAGAAGATAATGCGGGAGGTGAACATTTTCTGAGGGTTAGCTCATTAATAAAAGAACAATTCATGACATGGCAGAACAGAAAAAATCAAAAGCAGCTTACATTAAATAAAAAAGTAGTTGAACGGGATGCAGCGCTTGCTCGTGTTAGCCTGTATGAGCATCAGGTATCACATGAAGAAAAAAAACTCAATGATTTTAAGTATTTGTTGAATAAAAAAGCTGTTTCTCAACATTCAGTTATGGAGCAGGAAAATAAGTATATTCAGGCAAAAAATGAACATGCAGTCTGGCTTGCACAGGTTTCTCAACTTGAAAAAGAAATAGAACTTGTGCGGGAAGAACTGGCACTGGAGACGAATATTTTCAGAAGTGAAATTATCGAGAAGCACAGAAAATCAACAGATAACATTGTGTTACTGGAGCATGAGCTTGAAAAAAACAGGCAGAGAAAAGCGTCATCTTTTATTAAAGCTCCTGTTAGTGGTACTGTTCAGGAGTTAAATATACATACAGAAGGTGGAGTTGTCACAACAGCAGAAACGCTGATGATGATTGTCCCTGATAATGACATTCTCGAAGTTACAGCGTCTGTACTTAACAAGGATATCGGTTTTATACAACCTGGACAGGAGGTAGTTATTAAAGTAGATGCATATCCATATACACGCTATGGTTACCTTACGGGGAAAGTAAAAAATATAACTGCAGATTCTGTTTCTGTTCCGGATACAGGACTTGTATTTAACGTGATTATATCTATTGATCGGAATGATATACAGGGAGAAAGAAAAAAAATTCCTGTTACAGCTGGAATGACGGTTATGGCAGAAATAAAAACAGGAGTGCGTAGTGTTATCAGCTATCTTCTTAGTCCATTAAATGAAACTATTAATGAAAGTTTACGTGAACGTTAGTATATAAATAATATATTGGCTTTTTATATGATATAGATTTCTGCAATAATCTTGTAACGATTATCTATGTTATTTAAACAAACTATGGTACAGTTTTTTATCTTTAAAAAAGAGTTAATGGAATGGATAGTATTAAATTACTTGATAAAGCTATTATCTATCAACAACAGAATGAGCAATCATATCCAGGTCAGGAATTTCTTCTTTTACAACTTTGTATGCGAGTTACCAAAAACTTACTGATAATATTAATGCCTTCCTGAAGGGGGATGGAATAAATGATACAACGCTTATGCTTCTGGCCCTGTTATCCAGTGCTGATAATTTTGGCTTATCTTCGAATGAACTCAGTGAAAGATTAGATATTTCCAGAACATATATCACCAGAGCTTGTGATTCTCTGGAAAAATTTGGTTTTATTAAACGTATGGAAAATAGGGAAGATCGACGTAGTAAAAATATTTATCTGACTCCAGAAGGTAATTTGTATTTACAGCGGATCACAAGCATATATGGATACTATCTAAAAAATATGGAGCAACCTTGCAGATGATGAAATTAAGATATTTAAAATAATCAGCAAAAGACTTTATCTCAAGATATTTATCGGTAATAATACATGTAATCATGTATATAAATCCTGAGTTCTGATTTTTATAATTTTTTATTCTGCAATTGTGTAGGGGGGATAGATACTGGTTATACCCCCTCTTTTTCTGGTAAGGAAAATCAGAGTTGCGCTATGTGGATTTTGAACGTATTTCAGGTGCATAAATCAGTCAGAATATACACAGCGCATTTTTCAGCTTTCAATTGTCACTGGATTTGCCCCTATATTTCCAGACATCTGTTATCACTTAACCCATTACAAGCCTGCTGCCGCAGATATTCCCGTGGCGAGCGATAACCCAGCGCACTATGCGGATGCCATTCGTTATAATGCTCGAACGCCTCTGCAAGGTTCTTTGCTGCCGTTAACCCGTCTGGTTTGGGCATGATACTGATGTAGTCACGCTTTATCGTTTTCACGAAGCTCTCTGCTATTCCGTTACTCTCCGGACTCCGCACCGCCGTGTTCTTCGGTTCAAGTCCCAACATCCGGGCGAACTGGCGTGTTTCATTAGCCCGGTAGCATGAACCATTATCCGTCAGCCACTCCACTGGAGACGACGGAAGATCGTTGCCGAAGCGGCGTTCCACCGCTCCCAGCATGACGTCCTGTACTGTTTCACTGTTGAAGCCGCCGGTAGTGACCGCCCAGTGCAGTGCCTCACGATCACAGCAGTCCAGCGCGAACGTGACACGCAGTCTCTCTCCGTTATCACAGCAGAACTCGAACCCGTCAGAGCACCATCGCTGATTGCTTTCTTTCACGGCCACTCTGCCTGTATGTGCCCGTTTCGATGGCGGTACAGCAGGTTTTCGCTCAAGCAACAGCGCATTCTGGCGCATGATCCGGTAAACACGTTTGGCATTGATCGCAGGCATACCATCAAGTTCTGCCTGTCTGCGAAGCAGCGCCCATACCCGACGATAACCATACGTGGGCAGCTCTCCGATAACATGGTGTATACGGAGAAGCACATCCGTATCATCAGTGTGACGACTGCGGCGGCCATCCATCCAGTCATCGGTTCGTCTGAGAATGACGTGCAACTGCGCACGCGACACCCGGAGACAACGGCTGACTAAGCTTACTCCCCATCCCCGGGCAATAAGGGCGCGTGCGCTATCCACTTTTTTGCCCGTCCATATTCAACGGCTTCTTTGAGGAGTTCATTTTCCATCGTTTTCTTGCCGAGCAGGCGCTGGAGTTCTTTAATCTGCTTCATGGCGGCAGCAAGTTCAGAGGCAGGAACAACCTGTTCTCCGGCGGCGACAGCAGTAAGACTTCCTTCCTGGTATTGCTTACGCCAGAGAAATAACTGGCTGGCTGCTACACCATGTTGCCGGGCAACGAGGGAGACCGTCATCCCCGGTTCAAAGCTCTGCTGAACAATTGCGATCTTTTCCTGTGTGGTACGCCGTCTGCGTTTCTCCGGCCCTAAGACATCAATCATCTGTTCTCCAATGACTAGTCTAAAAACTAGTATTAAGACTATCACTTATTTAAGTGATACTGGTTGTCTGGAGATTCAGGGGGCCAGTCTAGTCACTTCCATCCATCGATAGATAGATCATTAGCGTCCTGGCATTACCCCAAGTTCCGGATCCGCGGATCATTCGCTGCCGTCCGCCGGCCCGCTTTCACATGATGTGGTGTCCAGCGCCGTTTAACTGACACTGTATGTTGTGTTTCTTCCCGTGTTCGCGAGCCAGTCATCAGCGGCAGAAAAGATCACTTCGCTTATTCACTGATCGTGATTCACTTCCAGAAAATCATGAATCCGATAAAAATCGGATCATGGAAAAACAGTTATCCTGTAATTTAGAATTGTTACTACATTGCTTGTTATTATTTTTATGAGCACTTTTTAGATCAGTTATTGATGAAAGTATTAATAATAGTCAGATAATAATATTCCGTTGCCGGAGGCATGTTATAGCGTAATACTAATGTATACTTAATTGTGTACATAGAGTATGTAAGATGAGGTGTATTATGAAGCAGCGCATTACAGTCACAGTCGACAGTGACAGCTATCAGTTGCTCAAAGCATATGATGTCAATATCTCCGGTCTGGTAAGCACCACCATGCAGAATGAAGCCCGTCGTCTGCGTGCCGAACGCTGGAAAGCAGAAAATCAGGAAGGGATGGCTGAGGTCGCCCGGTTTATTGAAATGAACGGCTCTTTTGCCGACGAGAACAGGGAGTGGTGAAATGCAGTTTAAGGTTTACACCTATAAAAGAGAGAGCCGTTATCGTCTGTTTGTGGATGTACAGAGTGACATTATTGACACGCCCGGGCGACGGATGGTGATCCCCCTAGCCAGCGCCCGCCTGCTGTCAGATAAAGTCTCCCGTGAGCTTTACCCGGTGGTGCATGTCGGGGATGAAAGCTGGCGCATGATGACCACCGATATGGCCAGTGTGCCGGTCTCCGTCATTGGGGAAGAAGTGGCCGATCTCAGCCACCGCGAAAATGACATCAAAAACGCCATTAACCTGATGTTCTGGGGAATATAAATGTCAGGCTCCGTTATACACAGCCAGTCTGCAGCCATGGTACCGGCAGTGTATTCTGCCGGACAGTCTCCACAACTTCCTGTTGTCATTGATTATCCGGCAGCTCTGGCACTTCGCCAGATGTCGATGGTCCATGATGAACTGCCGAAATATCTGCTGGCTCCGGAAGTGAGTGCCCTGCTCCATTACGTCCCGGATCTGCGCCGCAAGATGCTGCTGGCCACACTGTGGAACACCGGTGCGCGCATTAATGAAGCACTGGCGCTGACACGGGGGGATTTTTCGCTCGCGCCTCCGTATCCGTTTGTGCAGCTTGCGACCCTGAAACAACGGACCGAAAAGACAGCCAGAACGGCAGGAAGATCGCCGGCCGGTAAGCAGACTCACCGGCTGGTTCCGCTCTCTGATGCCTGGTACGTCAGCCAGCTGCAGACGATGGTGGCAACACTGAAAATCCCCATGGAGCGGCGTAACCGTCGCACCGGCAGAACAGAGAAAGTGAGGATCTGGGAAGTGACGGACAGAACCGTCAGGACCTGGATTGGGGAAGCGGTTGCCGCCGCTGCTGCTGACGGTGTGACGTTCTCTGTTCTTGTCACACCACATACATTCCGCCACTCCTATGCGATGCATATGCTGTATGCCGGTATTCCACTGAAGGTCCTGCAGAGCCTGATGGGGCATAAGTCCATCAGCTCAACAGAGGTCTACACGAAGGTGTTTGCACTGGATGTGGCTGCACGGCACCGGGTGCAGTTTGCGATGCCTGAGTCCGATGCAGTGTCTATGCTCAAAAGAATTCCTTAAGCTCTGACTTTTTTAAATCCCTTTCGGATATCTCATGGATATATTATCGGTATTTCATATTCTGTTGACATGCCGGACTGGTATAGAGTAAAAAAACATCTGTTGAGTACCTCTTGAATATCCGAAAGATGTCTTTGGGGTTCTTTATGGGTATTACATTTGGATTCTGGAGATACACTATGCCTGTTATTGCTAATACGCATCCCAAAGGTGGTGTGGGTAAGACAACTTCATCCGTAAACATTGTTGGTGAAATGAAGTCTGATACAGTTGATCTGGATACTCATACCGGGCTTTCTATCATTCTGGGGCTGAGACCTGAAGGAAAAGAAATTTCCGTGAAAGTACCCAAAACAGTGGATGAGTTAATCGAAATTATGACTCCCTACAAGAAAAGCGATAAGACGTTACTTATTGACTGTGGGGGATTTGACTCAGATCTTACCCGTACTGCGATTGCCTTTGCAGACTGCGTTATTGTCCCTTCAAAAGATTCCCTGACTGAGCGTATTGGTTTGATGCATTTTGATGGAGTACTGGACGAAATCAGCTCTATCATGGGGACCGATATAATTGCTCACCTGTATCTCTGTAAAGTTAATCCTAACAAGAAGAAATTCCCTAAGCTTGATGCAATCCTGCCATCGTTCAAACATCTGAAGCTGATGAAGAGCCGCATTTCTGCTCGTGCAGAATTTGAGGATGTCATTGAGACTGGGATGGGAATCACTGAGTCTGTTCATGGGCGCTATTCGGCAGGAGGTAAGGAAGTTATTGCCCTGATCGAAGAAATCAATCATCTGATTGAAAATAATAAATAGTAAGGTATATCTATTGGGTATCCATATAGTATCCTTTAGGGTTTTAATGGATATCTTTTGAGTATCTAACAAACATCCTGGGTTATCTCATGAGCAAAGCGAAATTTAGTGCACAGGCTGAAAAACTGAAAAACCTGGTGGATTCTGCCAGATTACAAACTTCTTCTTCTGCCGTAACAGCAACAGTCCCGTCTCAGCCAAATGAAGGTGCAGAGGAAGTTTCAGGTCGTCCCGTAGCTGCCAGGACGAAGGCTAAGAATCTTAAGTCCATACCGCTGTCGTATTTTGAAGCTCATGCGGAACTTAAAGCGACCAGTAAAACATCTCTGGATTTTAGCTCATATATTATTGAGGCTATAAGAGAGAAGCTTGAACGTGACGGTGCAATAGGTCAATAATTCATAGGATACCTTGAGGGTGTCTGATGGGTGTCTTTTAAATGCGTTATGGGGATTCTTCAGGTACCTGAAGAGTCCCCATTAGACATCTTTCTGTATATGGTGACATGATTCGTCACCGCTTTCCTTTCCTCTCAGTTTCACCATTTCATTCCTTTTCCCTTAACCTGAACCATGATGTCAAAGATGTTTTTATATTACATTTATGTATAACATATAACCTTCATAATGTTTTTGTATCTATGATTTCCTCTGGTCTTAAAGTTGTATGTACAATGTACATGCAATTTTTCGTGTTTTTATGTTGTATTTGTCCTTTCAGAAAGACCATTTTTTCATTATAATTGAATATACATTGCATGTATGAGGTATGTTTGTTTTTTATATTTGTTTATGAGCAACGGAGACTGGTTATGAAAATCTTTATTGATGATGGTTCTACCAACATTAAACTTGCCTGGTTGGAGGATGGTGACGTGAAAACGTTAATCAGCCCTAACAGCTTTAAACCGGAATGGTCTTTTAGTTTACTGGATGATGCTGCCCCGGCTAATTACGAGATCGACGGCGAGAAGTTTTCATTTGATCCATTAAGTGCTGATGCTGTCGTAACGACTGAAACACGCTATCAGTACAGTGATGTGAATGTTGTGTCCATTCAGCATGCGCTACAGCAGACCGGCCTGAAAGCGCAGTATGTTGATGTCATCGTCACATTGCCGATCTCTGAATACCTTGACGCCAACAATCAGAAAAATAAGCAAAACATTGAAAGAAAGAAAAAAAATGTGATGCGTGAAGTACGGGTGCAGGGGAGTGATGCATTTGTTATTCGCAGTGTTTCCGTTCTTCCTGAAAGTATTCCCGCTGGTTTCAGTGTTCTTGCGGGGCTTGAGGATGATGAATCCCTTTTGATCGTAGATCTCGGTGGTACAACTCTTGATGTGTCGCATGTTCGTAGCAAAATGACAGGGATTACAAAAACCTGGTGTGATCCGAATATCGGCGTGTCCCTGATTACATCCGGGGTTAAGGAACAGATGGCTGTACATGCTAATACAAGAGTGAGCTCATTCCAGGCTGACAATATCATTGTGCACCGTAATGAACCTGACTACCTTTCCCGTCGCATTTATAATGCTGAACAGCGTGAGTCTATCATTAATGTTATCAATGAACGGCAGAAGTTGCTTATTAAACGAGTTAATGATGTCATCAGCCGTTTCACCGACTATACACATGTAATGTGTGTTGGTGGTGGGGCTGAAATTGTGGCCGAGGCTGTGAAGAACCTGACTAGGGTTCCTGATGAGCGCTTTTATCTGAGCTCATCCCCGCAGTTTGATTTAGTCATGGGAATGATAAAAATGAAAGGTGGTGTGATTAATGAGTGATGAAAATAAATCCAGACGCTGCTCATTTGAACTTTTCCCGGATGAACGGACAGGAGATAAGATAGCAGATGAGCTCATTGCAAATGAAAAACTGAAGGAGCGGGGACGTTTCATGCGCGCGATGTTAGTTACTGGTGCGGCGTTTGCAGCTATAGATAAACGTCTTCCTTTGCTGATATCGGAGTTACTGACAGAAAATACGACTCTGGATGATATTAATAAGGTGATTTCCAGCGTAATACCAGGTGCTTTTTCAGTTGAAAAGAAATTGCTTGAATTACTGGAAAAACAATCAGGTCTCCATACGTCTGTGGATTGTAGTGCTCCTCTTACAGAGCAGAGCCTGGCGAGAAATGACGGTGAAGACCAGACCAGAAGAAACGCTGAAAATATGTTCGGAGATGACTGAACTAACCCAGCCTGGCCAGGGGAATGAGCCTGTTTAGGATTCTGTGTAAATGCCTTTTCTCAGAAGTGACCGTCCAGGCGGTCACCGAACTCGATAATAAAGCGGCTCATTGCCATTCGCCAGTCCTTCAACGGCATCGTCCACTTCTGGGACGCAGACTGGATTGCCAGCCACACCACTTTTTTCACCGAGTCGTCTGTCGGGAACACTTTACGCTTTTTGATCGCATGGCGGATCACGCTGTTTAGCGACTCGATGGCATTCGTCGTATAGATCACTTTGAACCGCCCCGGAAATCCTGGAGACTAAACT
Source organism: Escherichia sp. HH091_1A (assembly GCF_030295175.1). Lineage (NCBI taxonomy): Bacteria > Pseudomonadati > Pseudomonadota > Gammaproteobacteria > Enterobacterales > Enterobacteriaceae > Escherichia > Escherichia sp. HH091_1A. Next base: position 177,554 of record NZ_AP025748.1, read on the forward strand.
TCCTGAGAAAGAGGTAAACAGGATGACTAAAAATACTCGTTTTTCCCCCGAAGTCCGTCAACGCGCAGTTCGTATGGTTCTGGAAAGTCAGGGCGAATATGACTCACAATGTGCGGCAATTTGTTCCATTGCTCCAAAGATTGGCTGTACGCCAGAGACTCTGCGTGTCTGGGTTCGCCAGCATGAGAGGGATACCGGGGGCGGTGATGGTGGGCTCACCACCGCTGAACGTCAGCGTCTGAAAGAGCTGGAACGTGAAAATCGTGAACTGCGCCGCAGTAACGATATCCTTCGCCAGGCTTCCGCTTATTTTGCGAAGGCGGAGTTCGACCGCCTCTGGAAAAATAATGCCACTGCTGGATAAGCTGCGTGAGCAGTACGGGGGCGGACCGGTATGCAGTGAACTGCATATTGCCCCGTCAACGTATTACCATTGTCAGCAGCAGCGGCATCATCCTGATAAACGCAGTGCCCGTGCGCAGCGCGATGACTGGCTGAAGAGAGAGATACAGCGCGTATACGATGAAAATCATCAGGTGTACGGTGTGCGTAAAGTCTGGCGTCAGTTGTTACGGGAAGGAATCAGGGTGGCCAGATGTACAGTGGCGCGCCTCATGGCGGTTATGGGACTTGCCGGTGTTTTCCGGGGTAAAAAGGTCCGCACTACCGTCAGCCGGAAAACCGTTGCCACAGGTGACCGCGTAAACCGTCAGTTCGTGGCAGAACGTCCTGACCAGCTGTGGGTGGCTGATTTTACTTACGTCAGCACATGGCAGGGCTTCGTCTATGTGGCGTTCATCATTGATGTGTTTGCCGGATACATCGTGGGGTGGCGGGTCTCATCGTCTATGGAAACGACATTCGTGCTGGATGCGCTGGAGCAGGCGTTGTGGGCCCGTCGTCCGTCTGGCACCATCCATCACAGCGATAAAGGCTCTCAGTATGTGTCACTGGCCTATACGGAGCGACTAAAAGAAGCAAAACTGCTGGCATCAACAGGGAGTACAGGCGACTCGTATGACAACGCGATGGCTGAGAGCATCAATGGTCTTTACAAAGCGGAGGTAATACACCGTAAGAGCTGGAAAAACCGTGCAGAAGTGGAACTGGCCACACTCACGTGGGTGGACTGGTATGACAATCGACGATTGCTGGGAAGGCTGGGCCATACTCCTCCGGCAGAAGCAGAAAAAGCTTATTATGCTTCCATCGGAAACAATGATCTGGCAGCCTGAGTTCACAGATAAAACACTCTCCAGGAAACCCGGGGCGGTTCATCCGGACGACTGTACCGGCTTACGCCGGGCTTCGGCTGTTTGACTCCTGTGCCACAGGTAACGACATCATGCCGCTTTATATGTGCTACGCGCATATAAATGAAAAATAATACCGCATATATGCCCGTTACCTGTCGCTGATAAAGTAGACCTGACGGCGGCTAGGCTGAAACCATATAAATTCCGTCAACAGTTACTGTTCTGTATTACCCGTCCATCAATGGGTTTAGCTGAATATAGTGATATATTATCTAAATTATAATAACCTTTATATTTCTGTTTTAAAAACTTATAAGTTCCATCTTGTTTTCAACAATATATTCACCAAAGTTTGGATCAAAGAATAAAGAGTGTCGACCATTTTTTATAAATGCCGTAGCATGCGACATTTTTCCATTTGAAAGAGATAAGTTAATAACATAAGAATCATCCTTTATGTTATAGATTTCAACAGGGTTTACACTTTCTTTTATTTTTTTTAGATGTATCTTCCCGTTTTTTATTAAGTATGGGTCTTTAATGGTTCCGCTTTCATATGCAAGTAACATCCCTCTGTATCTTGAGGAAAAAGCATATGTTTTGCTAAAGAAAATGAAATCACACTTTATGTTGTTTGATTTGTTATATATATAATCAATACACATAAAAAAAACATAATCCATTATATATATTCCTGTCTGTGTGTTGAGATTTTATGAATTCATTTTGAGAAAACTTAAATATATTTTCCATGTCTGTCTTCCATATTTACATCTGAACTCTGGAACAATATAGTAACCTAACACAATGTCGTTTTTTATGATATATGTCATTGAAAATGTAATTTCATAACTATGTATATATGCGGATGAGTGTGAGCTGGCCCCCTGAAATACCAGACAGTAGATGTATCTTAAAATAAGAGGTAGGCTTGGATATATGTCTGACACTAAATAACTGATCCTAATGCCGCTACACTTTAGCCAGCCCATGTTTTCCACCGGGGAATGGGCTGACGGTATCCATAAAGTGACGAACCTTTTTCAACAACTGCCACATTGAACGGCACTGGTGATTTCGGGTTATTGTCTCATGAAGCGCCTGCCACAACCGTTCGACATGATTCACCCACGGCGAGTAAACTGGCTGATAAATCACCCTGAACTTCGGGTTTGCTTTCAGCCAGCGCAACGTTTCACGGCTTTTGTGGATGATGTAGTTATCGACAATGAGCGTAATCGTCTTTGCCCGCCGGTATGTCGCCTTCAGATGTTTTAACAGTCTGATAAATAAGGATGAACCTTTACTGTTTCCACCAATGTAGCTGACTTTACCCGTACCGCTGTGCAGTGCACCGGCAAGATAATACTTTTCATTCTGGCCCGGTGTGACAACGCGCTTTTTCTGCCCGCGTAACTGCCAGTCAGCACCGATTTTCGGGTTGAGATGAATATCCACTTCATCTTCGTAAAACACGGGGTTTTCCGCACTGCATTTCGCCAGCGCTTCATGAATAGCGGCCATTTTTTCTTCTTTGTGTGGGTCACGGATACGCAGTGTCGGCGCGGCTCTGCGCCATACCAGTCCGGCAGCAGGTAACCATCGCCGGATGGTTGAAGCATGTAGCGGGCAACCGGTGACATCACGGATTTTTATCGCCAGAAGTTCGGTACTCCAGCGGGAACGCTGATAACCGAAATCGCCGGAGAATGCTTAACAAGCTCACGCAGCAATGCGCAAATATGTTCGAACGGCCAGCGCCTCCTACGTCCTGACGGCAATGACTTCAGGCCTTCAACACCCGACAGCGTGAACCAGTTAATCCAGCGACCAATCGATGAACGGGCACAGCAGAGCGTTCTGGCAACATAACTGACGGTGTCACCACGATGCAGCATCAGCATGGCGGTGAGCCGCCGGGCGTGGTTTTTGTCCTTTGTTTTATGGATAGTTTTCTGCATCAGGCGTCGTTCGGTTCTGGGGATTGGTGCTATGATCGGCATCGCTCAGTCCGGTTGGTGATTTTTTCTTTTTGGCGATTGATCAGATCGCACAATCCGGGCTGAGTTCCCTCAAAGTGATCTACTATTCCGCGCAGCTATTTAGCTGTATATCTCAATTCTATCTGTTTAGTTATATGCTCCATAGCTTAATTTGGCTATAACTCATTGATAAACTTTCTTAATTGGCGGTTAAAATCATTGCATTTAATTTGTTCTTGCGTGCTATCTTGGGTCAATCTATGGTATATATCATCACTATGCTTAACGAGTTCCTCTGTGCTTAACGAATGCCATCCCTTTTGTACAGCGACTCTGTTCGCCGTTTTCATAATAACTGAATCAGCAGGCAGATCACTACGACTGCATTTGTATTTGAGGTATTTAGTCGCCGCAACGACAGATGCAAGTTGATTATATTGCTCATTTAAAGACATTATTTTTTTCCGTTCAGTAAGCTGAGGATTTTGGCACCCAGCCATGGCCAATACTAAAAATAAGGAGGTTGTGCGAACAAGTAAGTTTAACTTATTTCCCATAGATTTTAACTCACTGATTTTGTTTGCATTAATAGTGCTTAACCATCTTTTAACAATCCACGTACTTTTCTTATATTGACTCCTCTGTAGTTTGATGTCACTTTATCAAAAAATAATACCCTGCGCTCAGTGCAAGCCATGGGCCGAATGCTAATGGACGACTAATACTTGTTTGCGTCTGATAACGCACCAGTAATGTAACAATGAGTCCGCTTCCTGCCGCTAGGAAAATAATTTGTGGAAGAGCCTGCCACCCCATCCAGGCACCCAATGCGGCTAATAATTTAAAATCACCGTAACCAAGCGCTTCCTTCCCCGTTACAAAACGGAAAGCCCAGTAAAGACACCATAAGCAGAGATAGCCTGATATTGCGCCCACTACCGCTTGTTCTAGTGAAATATATCCCTCTGGCAAATTAAATAGCAGACCAAGCCAAAGCAATGGTAATGTTAATATATCCGGCAATAGGTACGTGCGATAATCAATAATTGCCAACACCAATAGCATTGATAGAAATATCCATGACCCTATTAATAATAGGCTAAGTGAAAACTTCCATGCAGCCAACATAAATAGCATAGCACACATCATCTCTATCAATGGGTAATGATACGGAATACGCTGACCACAGCAGTGTGTTTCCCCCTTCAAATAGAGATAACTTAACAATGGAATATTATCCCTGATTCTAATCTGATGAGAGCAATGTGGACAACATGAGCGAGGTAGGATCAGGTTAAAAGGATGCATCGACTCAGGCACCGGTTGCTCCAATTGCAACAAAGCCTCACGTCGCCAGCGCCTTTCCAGCATAAGAGGTAAACGATAAATTACCACGTTCAGGAAGCTGCCAATGATGCAGCCAAAAATCCCGACGATTGTCAGCCATAACAGTGGAAAAATAGCCACAAAGTCCCGAAAAAAGTTCACAACATCTCCTGATTATCAATTGGGTATCACCTTTTGATATCACCCTATCAACCCATTTATTCCTCTTGAACAGAACATTAACTTGATTAATTGCGAGTCAGAATTAGTCTGTTAACCACAACCCATCCTGGTTTGTTATCTTGTGCGACAACATCAAACGCGACGATATGGATATGATGTTGTAACTCCAGTTGTGTGAGCCATTGCATCAGGAGATTAAATTCCCCCGGAGCCAGCGTTACGCTCAGATGCTTTCCCTGAGGTTGCAGTCGGGTAATGACCACACCATACGATGATGAGCTCCCTGCCACCGTTGCAGATAAACTCAACGATTCATCCTGTTGAACGCTGTCTTTTTGAATCTGTAGTCGCGGTGCTTGTTGTTTCATCCATTCCACAGTGTTTTTTTCACGGGCAATGATATTCCGCCATTTTTCCTCCCGTAATTGCCAAGGGTTCCAAAGTGCGTAATAACCGAGACAGACAATAAGTAGTACCCCCCCCCCGGTAAGCAATCTGCGTTCCCATGAGCTGAGCTGTTGCAAACGCTTTTTAAGTTCATTCATCTGCTACTCCCAGAATTATTCGACTTTCTACCCCCTCTGAATTTTGTCGGATCTCCCCAGATTGTAGAGGGTGTTTTTCCCCAGCCAGTTGCTGGAATTGTTCCAACGCCTGAAAAGACTCGGCCAGCAGATCAATTTTCAGCTCTCTGCGACGTCCATCCCAACCCAATGCCTGCACACGAACAGCCGATGTTTCTTCCAGCAGTTGCTGCAGCTGGCATACCATGGCACCCAAACCCGGCTGCTTGTCCGCTGGCAACTGTTGCAAATGTTTCATCATCTTACTGCGCGGATTAATCACATTCTTCTCGCCAGGAAATAGCTGCTGATAAAAACGTTCACTCGTCTGCTGCCAGTTTCCAGCCTGCTGCCAGAGTCGATAATGCGTGATACCTGCATCGAGGCATAACAGCAGAACATACACCATCAGGGAGAAGATGACTGACCGCCAGGCACGTATCCCCATATACACACTTCCCTTACGAGCAAACTCTCCCTGACGTAAATCTGCGCCGTTATACTCACCCATTTCAGCAGCCAGTTGCAGCACGTTGCGCTCGGGTTGCTGTCGCCACTCAATATCCATGCTATGTGCCGGTGGTGTTGAGTAAGATTCGATAACCGAGGGGGCAGAAATAGCCAGTAACTGTGGTAGCCACGAATATTCTACCACCATTCCTGCATAAGCATCTCGACGAAATAACCATTGCTCATTCAGACTTACTGCACTCCATCCCTCGGAAGCCAGCGGTAGCATCAACACATCTGGCAAAAACATCTGCTCCCGGATCCCCAGTTTCTCGCAGCATGCTATCCATCCTTGCATGACTGTTTTTTCCACCACCGCCACGTCACAGATATCGCCATTTTGCTGCAAAATAGCGAAGTGCAGATTTTCAATATCAGTGGCCAGTTGCTCTTCGAGAATAAATGGCAACACCTGTAAACGTTGACGCCGAGAGCGATATGGCAATGTGACCTGATGGAAAGCTATTTCACTCGCAGGTACCAGTACACAAGCAGGATAACGGGTGAGTAAACAGGCTAATTGCGGGTTGATTTCTCCTATCTCTACACTGCCATATTGAGTATCTTCAGACGATGCCAACAACCACAATAAAGGGTGTGAGTCATCAGCGGGCAAACGCAGAAATAACCGGGCACCATCGTGGTGTTTTAGATTCTTAATCAAGGTACCACCATCATCGTTAATCCATATTTTCGCTGAACGCTATATATATCTTTCCCCTTCCATATCATTAGGCTGTGCTGACTAAACTGACGACTCCCTATAAGTATATAAAAATGGGCCATAAAATAGTCACTACTCACCGCCAGGTTTGGTATAACCACTGAGGTTTCGATCTCTGTAAGTTGCGGCAACGCCAGAAACGTCGCCACGCTGTCCCATCCTGTGCGTGGGCGTTTTTGTAATAATTTTATTGCCGGAAAAATATCCTGATCTTTTAGAAATAGCGCGGCCAGTAGCGCTCCTTGCGATTCCCGTAATGTATTTATATTCACCAACAGTGTTGATGTTGGTAGTACACAAACATAGGGCAGCAATTTTCGATAAAGACTAGCATCAACCCCAGAGACCATACGCAGCTCACTGACATCCTGCATCGGCTGATTGGCTGCCAGATAAGGCCTCTCCAATGCCATATACATTTCATCTTCCGCGCCGCCTGTCATCGTGTTATTGTTAGTATCGATCCAGTCACGTAAGGCTGCAGTGACATGTGCGGCTTGCACTGGTTTAACCTGCAGGTTTAGCAGCAACTGCTGAAATACTCTAGCAGGATAAGGGTCGCTATTCTGATCTCCCCCCCCCTGATTGATGGAATTTAGATTAAAACAGGCCTGAGCATCGACGATTTGTCCTCGCACTTCTCCCCCTTCAAACTGAAACTGGCGTTCTGTTTGTGCCCAATTTTGTGCCAGATGGGTTTTCTGCTGCGAATCCTGCTTATCCCTGTGCAATATTTTTCGAACCATCGCCTCTGCCGCACGGCCATACCACTTGGCCTGCAACTGATCTATCTGCGTCACTGTACGCAGATATGTCCGCCCGTTACGCTCTGTAATCTCTGCGGCTATCGTGACCATCAATGCCAGAATCAGTAGCACCAACAGCAATGCGACACCTCGCTCCCGGACCTTCATTGTTCACTGCCTTCACTGATCAAAAATAGTCGCGTCAATTGCGCAAAATCATCAACCACCAATGTGACTTCAATGCCTTGCGGTAGCTGAGCTGCACTGTCCCAGCTCTCCCGCCATGTACCATTGGCATAAAAACGTAAACGAAACGCTTCAACACTACTCAGCAAAACCCTGACGCCTGGAGACACACTTGACGGTTGATCAACATAAAAATTGCTAAGCCGTTCTAACTGCTGATGTCGCAACCTATAACCTACGCGCTGTAATTCCGATCGTGGCAGCATTCCAAGTGGGTTTTGCCAGCTGTTACGTGTAAATGTTACCCCCCAATCATCACTTTGTAACTGATGAGGAGCCGCCAGCAGCATACGTTCACTCCCCCTAGCACTCCGCTGGATCATCTGGGTAAAATCCTGTTCCATTTGACTAAATGCCCGCTGCAACTCAGCCAGACGGTGTACTTTATTACGGGAGAGTTCATCTGCCCGCATTCCGCTCTGTAATACCTGAAATGCACTGAGGGTTAGTGCGGAAACAATTGCCAACGCCAGCAACATTTCCAGCAGCGTAAAACCCCGAACCTGCTGTTCACTCATTCACGCACCATAAAACTACGTAGAGATACAACAGCGGATTCATCCTCTTTACTACGCCGCACTTCAATATCTAGTGCGCGTTGCTGCGGTATTTCGCTGTCTAGACCACGCCAGCGCAAATACCATTCTGTCCCGGCAAAGTTCACCGTCTTCTCACTCCATTTTTTTTCCGGCCAGACCTTCTCCAAGTGAAGCTGCACCAGATGATTATCCGCCAGCCAACCTGCCAAAACTTTTTCTTCCATCCGTCCAATGCCGCTAGCCTGCTGTACCATGGTTTGCATTAAGGCTATTCCAGCCAGTGCAAACACTACCAACGCCACCATGACTTCCAGCAATGTCATTCCATTCTGTGCTTTCACCGTTAGACCTCATCTTCGAAGACGTCTATCACCCCACTCTCATCAACCCGCAATCCTACAACTGTATTGCTCTCCATCTGTCGAAACAAAAGGGTAAATGGCGTCACTTCACCGCCGGGCAGCAGCAAAATATCCGGTGTTGCCTCTAGGCCACTCGCCGGCGACCACTGTTGTAAATTTTGCAACTGCAATTCAAGGCTTATCTCATCTGGAAGTTTGCCGCCCATGACAGCACGCCGCGGCTGCCACGGTTGCCAGACATACTCTTGCCAGATATGAGATCCCGTCACCGAGGAGGGAGATTCTGATTTCTGGTGCTGCAAAAATTTGAACTCCCAACCCTGTGGTCGTATCTGAAGCCCCAACACAACGCCATCTTGTTGGAGAGTATCGAGTGCAAAATCCAGCTGTGTCTGTAGACGCTCCCGTTGCTGTTGCATATTTTTCTGCTGTGCGGCAGGATATGACATCAATACTAGGCTGGCGGCACTTCCAATAAGTAGAATAACCAGCATCATCTCCAGTAGGGTAAAACCGCGCTGGCTCACGAGTTCGTGTTACCAATAGTCCAATTCCCAATATCGTCTTCTGTGTCAGATATGCCATCAGGGCCATAAGAAAAAATATCAATTTCACCATGCTGCCCGGGATTCAATAGCTGGTAATCTCCCCCCCACGGATCCTGCGGCAAACGGCGGATATAGCCATCTTTGGAATAATTTCGTGGTTCGGGCTGAATTGTAGGTTTACTGACAAGTGCCTGTATGCCTTGTTCTGTGGTCGGGTAACGGTTGTTATCTAACCTATACATATCCAGCGCACTCTCCAGCGCGACCAGATCGCTGACCACTTTTTGTTGATCTGCTTTGTCTTTATTTCCCATCAGATTTGGTACCACCAAACTGGCCAGCACGCCAAGAATTACAATGACCACCATGACTTCCAGTAAAGTAAAACCGCGTTGATACCGTTTGCGCATATTGCTCTCCGTTGTTTTTAAATTATTTACATACTCATCATGTTATTGAGTTGCAGGATCGGCTGCAGAATAGCCAGTACGATGAACAGCACGACACCAGCCATACTCACCACCAGTAACGGTTCAAACACTCCCAGTGCCAGTTGCATCTGGGCGCTGAACTCACGCTCCTGATTATCTGCCGCCCGTTCCAGCATACTGTCAAGCTCACCACTGTTTTCACCGCTGGCAATCATGTGCCGCATCATTACTGGAAACAGTGCTGTCCGTTCTAACGCTTGATGCAGGCTAACGCCTTCACGCACCGATTCCGCTGCAATCACTAACTGACGACGGGCATACTCATTACTCAGCACTTCGCCACTAATGCGCATTGCCTGTAGTAACGGCACTGCACTAGCATTGAGAATGCTCAGCGTTCGAGCATAGCGTGCGGTATTCAAGCCGCGCGAAATCCGCCCCAGCACGGGCAGGCGCAGTAACTGGCGATGAAAAGCAATCCGCCAAGCTTGGTGGCGTAATAACATACGTGCCAACAGTCCTCCCATGACCATTAACAGTAACAGCCAAGGGCTAAACGTATGTACCCACTCGCTCATGCCCATCAACATGCGGGTAGAGAGCGGTAATGCCTGTTTCATATGAATAAACTGCTCAACCACTTTTGGAACTACGGCGGAAAGCAGAATAGCAATCACGCTAATGGCCACCAGCGTCAGCACACAGGGGTAAATCATTGCCTGTAGAATACGGCTACGCATGATCTGACGTTGCTCGGTGTAATCCGCCAGACGATTAAGCACAAGATCCAAGTGACCAGACGTTTCACCTGCTGCCACCATCGCGCAGTACAGTCGTTCAAACGTCGCCGGAAACGCCCCCATAGCAACGGCCAGTGAATGACCTTCGAGCACCTTTGTGCGCACTGCCGCGATTAATGCGCGCTGGCGTGGTTTTTCGCTCTGTTTTGCTACCGTATCAAGAGCCTCTTCCAGCGGTAGAGAAGCGGAAACCAACGTTGCCAACTGTCGGGTCAGCAATGCCAAGTCAGAGCTATTAAGCCTTCGTTGCCAGAAAACACGATACCCCCCTCCGGTATACTGACGATTAGCCTGACTTTCATCCAGTTTGAGTGGAGTAATCCCTTGCTCACGTAACAACTGGCGGGCATGACGGGCAGAGTCAGCCTCCAGCTCCCCCCGACGCTTCTTACCCTGGACGTCTAATGCCTGATAGTGGAATAGTGCCATCTTCACTCTCTTCCTACGCTTGATTTTCAGTCACGCGCACCACTTCTTCCCAACTGGTCTCCCCCGCCAGCACTTTTTGACGCCCATCGCTACGCAACGTCACATAGCTGCTCCCTAACAGGCGGGCGATACTCAGCTCACTTTCACCTCTATAGATAGCGTCCCTTACACGCTCATTGATCAGTAGCAGCTCGTGAATCCCGGTACGTCCGCGATATCCAGTAAAACAACATTGCTGACACCCTTTTGGCTGCCAGATTGTTGTACCTACAGGAATATTCATGACTTTCGCCAGACTGGCATCGACCAGATACGGCTGACGACAATCTGGACACAAAGTACGAACTAATCGCTGGGCCAGCACCGCCAGCAATGATGTGGAGAGCAGGAAGGGGGGAATGCCCATATCCTGAAGACGTGACAACGCCCCTGTCGCACTATTGGTATGTAACGTAGAAAGCACCAGATGTCCGGTCAACGATGCCTGAATCGCAATCTGGGCTGTCTCACTATCTCGGATCTCGCCAACCAGCACCACGTCCGGGTCTTGACGTAAAATAGCGCGCAGGCTACGGGCAAAGGTCATATCAACTTTAGGATTAACTTGTGTCTGACTGACACATTCAAGTTCATATTCAATTGGATCTTCGACCGTCATGATGTTACGTACCCTAGCATTCAACCGGCTTAGTGCGGCATACAGGGTGGTGCTTTTGCCTGAACCGGTTGGCCCGGTTACCAGGATAATGCCGTGTGGTCGTTGGAGCAGTTCGTCAATGTGGCACTGGTTTTGTGGTGACATCCCAAGCGTAGCAAGATCAAGGCTGACGCTATTTTTATCCAGTAAACGAATCACAATGCGCTCACCGTAGTTGGAAGGTAAAGTAGACACGCGCACATCAACCGCTCTGCCGCCGATACGCAATACCATGCGACCATCCTGGGGGATTCGCTTTTCGGCAATATCTAACTTTGCCATGACTTTGATGCGTGAAATCAGTAACGACGCCAAGCTGCGTTGCAAACGAAGGATCTCACGCAACCCCCCGTCAATGCGAAAACGAACTTGCAAATGACATTCGTAGGTTTCAATATGAATATCAGAGGCTTTATCTTTGATTGCCTCGGTCAGCATGGCGTTAATCAAACGGATAATTGGCGCGTCATCATCGGCATCCAATAAATCGTCACTGTCCGGCATCTCCTCCGCGAGAGTGTAAAAATCCATTTCGTTACCAATATCCGCCATCATCTGCCGCGCCTCATCAGAATCGCGCTGATAACTGCTCACTAACTGTTTTTCAAACTCTTCCGCGGGAACTGTCGTGACCGTCAGATCGCCTCCGGCTACCCTGCGCACCTCAAGTAATGCACTGGCCGGGGTATCCTCCATACACAGCACCCGGTTACCACCAGCCTCACGCAACAGTAAAATCCTTTGTGAACGTGAATAGGTAAAAGGTAAGGGGGGCCGTGATTCAATCGGATTCAGTGGCTGCTTGCTCATGGTGCCTCCTGCGGATAAAATGAGCCGATCGCCGCTTTTACTTGCTTAAACGTCGTATTGTCTTGCTCTGGCTGCAATTTGAGTTGATCCTCATTTAATGTCAGTTCATTAGCTCCATTGCCACGCGACTGCACCTGCTCTTGATTAAACGATCGGTATTTATCCACTGACGCACGGCGGAACTCATCACCTTCGCGAATAATAGATGGCCGAATAAACAGCATCAGGTTACGTTTAGCAACATGCTCACTTTTAGCTCGGAATAGATGCCCCAGCACGGGAATATCACCCAGCAACGGCACTCGGCTCTCGCTACCCTTAATGGATTTATCCAGCAATCCACCGACAACAACCGTTTCGCCATTACCCACCAGCATGGCATTAGTGACAGTTCTGGTATTGAAGGTTGCCCCTAAGTTACTTGTACTGCTTGCGGCGGTTTCTGCGACACCAGAAACCTCTTGCTCTATCTCCAGTAATACCGAATCACCTTCGTTAATTTGGGGTTTTACCTTCAGTTTGATCCCTACCGTTTTACGTTCCACAGTATTAAAAATATTGTCCCCTGATGTGGTCTGTGAACCTGACAACACGGGTACTTCTTGGCCGACATTAAACGTCGCTTCCATGTTATCTAGAGTGACAATACTCGGCGTCGCGAGAATATCGTTCTTGCTGCTTGTGGAAAGAGCTGTTAGCAGCATCGCCCAGTTTCCGTGATAAAATCCGGCAGCAATACCATTGAAACTACTTATCGCTGTGTTCTGGTCCTTATCAGACGAGCCGTTTTGACTTGCTTGTGTAACAGTCGTGATGGGTAAACCTGTGTTAGTAAATTGCATTACCCCTACCTGCTTATTCGCCCACTGGATGCCTAAATTGAGGCCATCAGCATCTTGTACTTCGGCAATAATCGCTTCTACCAGTACTTGTGGACGGCGAATATCCAACTGTGCAATCACGTTTTCAAGGTCGCGCATGACATCGGGAGCCCCTGTCAGGAGCAGTGAGTTGGTTTGCTCATGGGACTTGATAGTGACCCCTTTACGCAGAGCACTTATTGGATTGCTCTTTTTTTGATCATTTCCAATGCTATTGCTGACGCCTGTTAGCACTTCCACCAAATCTTTCGCTTTCGCATATTTCAGGTATATCACCTTGGTATTTCCCTGAACTTTCTGTTCCCGATCCAGTTGGTTAATCATGGCGACAATACGCTGGCGAGCGCCTGGCTCCCCGCTAATTAACACTGAATTTGTCCGTTCATCGGCAACCAGATTAGCCGTCATCCAAGCTGGCATCGCCGACTTACTGGTATCTTTAGTCAACTCAGTAATCATTTTGACCACTTCTGTTGCCGAAGCGTATGCAAGCGGTACAGTGACAACACTACGATTGCCTACATTGTCCACCCGCTCGACGATCTCCATCAGCCGTTTGATTACCGCCGCACGTCCTGTCATTAACAGGACATTGGAAGGCTCATAATGCGTAACACTACCAGCGCCAGCGCTATCATTGAGCTGCCGCAGTAGAGGAGCTAAATCTCTTGCCGCCACATTCTTCACGGGGACCACACGAGTCACAACCTCATCCCCGCTCCCCGGTTCAGCGTCACTGGCTACCGGTACTGCCGCCATTTTGGCATCTTTTGAACGCACAACTTTAAGAATACCGTTATGCATATCGATGACAGCAAAACCATAAACATCTAATACGCTAAGAAAGAACTGATAATACTGTTCTTCATTTAACATATCGTAACTGCGCACGGTTATTGTGCCTTGTACGTCAGGATCAATGATGACGGTTTTCTTCAGATTCTTGCTGACTGTATTAATAAACTCCTGAATATCAGTCCCTTTAAAACTGGCAGAAAATTCTGCGCTCCATCCTAATGAAGAGCTAAATAATGTTATCACGAATACGAAAATTGGTAAGCACCCATTTAACCATTTGCTAACCACTTACTCCCCGCCTCCCACAGCAATAAATACATCATGCAACTGACCATCACGTTCGACAGTAATTTTTATTTCTGTAAGCTCTGGCAATTGTTCCATTATTTGCTGGGACTGTTTGGAATCACGCAGATCAGAGCCATTTAATGACACAGCCAAATCGTCATCCTGTAATCCGACATGATAGAATAATTTACTATCCTTACCGGGATTCAGCCGATAGCCATTAAGTTTATTACTCACCATGACAGGTGAAATATTAACAAAATCAAAAATATTTTTTGGTTGATATGCCACACGTGCGGAAATTTCACCGTGCTTTGAACTATCATTGACGTTATTTTTAGTAGGTTTGTCGAAATTAAGAAACAGAGTCTCATTTCTTCCCTGATATTTAATGATGATATAATCTTTAAAGATATCGGTAATAGTAGCATCGTATCCCGGCACCCTTTCACCCACTCCCACGCTAACCTGATGATTATCATTAACAATAATAGCAATAGAGTTTTCAGCCTTCGAACTGGAAACTATCCCTGACACGTCAATATTAAGCATTGATTGTGGTGCATTGTGCATAGAAGATTGCGCATCTTGCTCAGTAATCTCTGTTGGCGAAGACGCCATACCAAATAAATCGAACTGAAATGTCTCCCCCATTTTGTTATTAGTCACCGTCGCTTGTGGTGCGATAACAGGGGATAAACTAACTATTGGTTTTTCATCAGTCGTCCAAAATTGGCAAATAACAATAACCAGTTGATAACCAACCATGAGCAAAACCACGCACAAAAGCCAGGTAGGACTCAGCATTTTAAGTGCGATATCTTTCATTAATAAAGTTACTATTCCTTGGTACAGTACAAAATAACAAAATACAATCCTGAATATTTATCTTGCCATTATGCAGATTGTGTAAATTCAGTAATCGGTGCGACCGATGGTAAGGTCACACCGATATTAGATTAATTACTTACAACTCTCATCGATCTTGGTTTACTAAAGTCGAGATATTGCCCGTTCCAAGCTTTTACTTTTTTCATTTCCCCTGGGCTAACACTACCAACAAATTCACCAATCCTGTTATATGACAAATTATCCCAGTCAGATAAAAGTACTTTCGCTTTAGCTCCACTATCAACATATACTTCATGACCAATAATCCATTCAGGTAGGCGATATCCTGAACGCTTACCGACAGGGAGACAATAACGCTGACCTGAGCTGGCTGATATAATACACCCCTCGTTTTCTTTGGCTGGAATTGCCCGGCCATTGACGGTATAAGTCAGACCTGCTGGTGCAGCTGAAAGTTCTTTCTCAGTCAAGGTTTGACCATTACATACTAACGTGACATGCGTTGGCTGACTTTCGGTCGGTACGTTGATGTGGAACTTATTCATAACCGAGCTGTTAGCACGCTGGTTAGCCAATTTGAATCTCAATTGTCCATTTTGGGTCTCTACCTGTAACTGGCAGTCACTATCTTGCAAATTCGCACTGTCATCAGGATAGGTGAAGCCATAAGCGCCATGCAGTGCAGGATAGATGTAGCTAGACAATGTGTTTTTTGGATCGTAATACCCCACCAGTGTAGTCACCGGTACGCCAAACTGTTCTGGCTTACGAGCTTCCCGGGTATCAATCACGTCACTTTCTTTCCATGTTTCGCCATCGGAAGTAAAACTCTTCTTATACCCTTTAGAAACCAAAATCGTTCCACCGTTAATATGAAGAGAACTTCTATAATTGGCTTGGTGGTTAATGGTCAGAATACGTCCTTTATTATCACTGGAGGCGTCAGGTATATATATATGCTGTGTCCAATAGCCATTCCTCATATTCACGTTGACAACCTGATACTCCGTCATCAACTCAGCGACTTTGCTTGCGCTCAAATCGTTGACCGGGGCCGTGATTTGCTCAACTCGGTTAACAGTGTGTTGATAGGGTTCCATTTGCGCAGTTTCGGCATTCCATTTGCTAAAACCCGTAGAGGAACGGCTGTCGAACACAGCCTTGTTTTCAAAGAAGCTCTGAATAATAGATGCTGAATTTGGCGTATACATGGTGAAGCGGTTAGCATTGGAAAAAGGACTGCCGGACGCCATTGAATCGGAACCGAACTTGTGACCATCGAATGGTTCCTGACACTGATCATTCAGGCAATTTTTCTCATTCGTACGGTTCGGATAAAAGTTAGGGATAAAACGTTTTTTATCGCTATCCCAACCCCAGGTAGAGTTGTTCTGATCGGCGCTACGATGAACGGATCCCGAGAAACCGCCGACAAAATGACCGAGCCCATAGTTGTGGCCGACTTCATGGCTAAATTCATTACCCAGACTAGAGTCTAAAGTGACAATCCCACCGCCACCAGAACCGCCATGTACCTGTATTCCATTCGCGTAATTACCACGGCTATTATGCGCAGCCAATTGAGCAACCACATAAGGATGGCTGTTCTCCCCTGAACCTGCGGTGCTGTTAATGCCGTAGTTGGCATTATCAATACCATGCGAGATCAGCTCCTTACCAATACTTTGTCGCATAGTACCTTCATGCCATCCCCCATTACCAGGATCAGCATCAGTCAACAATGTACCGGTTGGTAGCATGACTTCCTTCAAATGAAGAGGTGCATAATTGTTGACGATCATCCGGCTGGCCGGGATCGTCTGGAAATATTCACGATGTGCCTCTTCGTCTTTGGCAAACGCAAAACGATCACGAGGCGTGGTTAACATCCCAATATCAATTGTATGTAACAGCAGCTCACCTGGCGCCCCTACCTTAATATCGCTCAGTTGACCGGTTAGATTGCCCTGTTTAAACAACAGATTTAGACCCGGTTTGATCCACTCCGCAGGTAACTCTGTACTCCAGGTATCAGGCGCGTAGACAATGCGGTTATTCTCCAACTCCCCATCCCGGAACCACTGGCCGTTTACAAATTTGAACTGTAAAGTCTGGCCATGGGAAATGGTAACCTGCCTTTCGCCGTAATAAATAGTTGAGTTATAGCTAGCATTGGAAATAAGGCGTACCATCTTGCCTTCCAGTTCAGCACCTTGTGGAAGATAGATGCTCTGTACCCAACGACCATTTGCAGTATGGATCTGGACCAAAGCATTATCTGCCAAATATGCCTTGATTGATGAGCCATTGGTATCGCTAAGTTTGTTCACTTCAGCTACATTATTAAGTATTTTAGACGAGTCATTTATGGGAGTGAAATCTATGCCCTCTTCCGGAACCCCCTCCAAATGGTAGAAGGTATCTGGTAGCTCCGAAGGAGGAGAAAGCTTCAACGTACCGAGAAGTTTGTTATTACCATCACGAGCTTCTACTTGCATAGTCGTTTCATAGTTAGCTTGCAATGGTTGCACCAGCAACAGACTCTTACGTAAACCTGTTAGATGTGGCTGCCGATCGCCTTCTTTTATATGAGCAGGCAAAATCTGGCTCTGGGCAAACTGAACCCTAGCAGCTAATGACCCCTGCAAGTCATTAGCTGGTTGCGTTTTATTAAAATAAAGAATGGAGTTATTTTCTGCTGATACAGGAGATGCTCCCAATGAAAGAGATGCAAAAATTAAACAAGATAGATATTTTAATTTCATACAACACCCTAACTGACCTTATGAAATCATATCGTATAAATTAATATCATTACCGAACAGGCATTATATTTACACATCTACACAAGTATCAATATCAAAACAATAATCACGAATGTAACTTGTAATAGTTGCTTATAATTCTTATCGTAAGAATTGATAATAAGCACATCAATTCTATTGTTGTTATACGGGTCTTCCCTTGTTGTGATAGCTGAAGGCAATGATATTGGTGTATTTAATCGCCATAGGTCACCGCCATGGACGAATAGTCCCTCTGCATTCATATTCTCAACCTGTCCGCTCCGTGGCAGGTAACGTCTCTTTCTTAGCCGCGAGTCCACTATTGCTGGATAAGATCAGGTTCAAACTTCCCGTTACTAAGCACACGGAGCCGTCTCTCTGAGGATACAAAATCACTGTCTATACTGCGGTTTCTCCATTTTATGAACCTCCTTGTCCAGCCCGGTCATCAGTAGCATTTTGAAATCTCTCACCCCCACATTCTCTGCCAGCCGGGCGTAATGCCAGTACAGACCTCGCTCACTCTGGTTCAGAGGACGGACTCTTCCTCTCCCAGAAAGGCGTTTCAGTGCCAGTCTCTGTCCGGAGGTCAGACGGAATTTACCAGCACGTAATGGATTTATGTTCAGTGCCATGCGCACAGTTCTTTCCAGGTCCGACAAAGGCATGCATCCGCTGTACACCGGGCAGATATTTCGTAACACCTTCAGCATCTCCAGCCTTTCCGGCACCAGAACCAGCATTTCACCGGACATTTCCGCCCTCACTTCACATATCATGGATAAATGACGCCCCCATCCCGCAACAGGCTCTGCACTTAGCGCCACAATAATCAGATCCCAGCCCTCCCGGGAACAAGTATATCCCAGTGGCACACGGTAAACGTCGTATCCACAGTCTGATAACAGGCTCCATAGCCCTGTCAACTCATACCAGCAGGTTCCAGTCAGCAGAATTTTTTGTCTTACACTTACAACATTTACCACATCAATACCACACAGAACATTATCACTATCAGCACCAGGAATGCTATACAGGTAATGAAGGAACGGGCACCGACCACCTACAACATCGGTACCACGCTCCCCTCCTTATTAGAAGTACACCACCACCGGAGTTAGATTCCCCTGCCAGCGTTTTACCGGCTCCTCAGCACCGGGGAAATTCACCCGCACATCACTCAGGGATGTCACCCATGCACCGGCAATATGTTGTCTGCCATTCTCCTGTGACAACAGCGACTCTGCCTCTGAAATAAACGCATCAGGACGTGCGGTTAACCCGCCATAGTCCGGGGTCCATTCATAGCCGTTCACCTGCCATAACTGGCGTTTCACCTGCTTTTCGGCCCCCGGCGTCACCTCTCCACTGACCACGCTCCAGCCCTGGCCGGCAGTGATATTGTCCTGCCATGCCAGAAGATGGCGCATCGTAAACGTGATTTCCCCGTAACGCACCTGCCCTTGGGCGAGTTCTCCCCGGGCCGCAATACGGGGGGATGACGGTGTCACCTGAAGCAATGTCACTGACGGCTGCAGCCCCGGACGGGCGGTTGTCAGTGATGCTGTATGCCCGCCAAGAATATAAAAATCCTGCCCTGTCCGGCTTTCACTGACCATTCCACTTTTACCCGTTGTCAGACCAACCTGCACGGCGTCTGATGTACTCATCCGCACAGCGCAGGGCTGCCACTGCCAGGAAACCTCAGGAACATACAACGTGCCGCTGAATTCCGTCACGCCTACAGTCATTCCCTCCTGCCAGTATCCCGGTGGAATAATCAGAGGTTGTGCCAGCACACTGGCTGAAGTCAGAAAAAACAGAGCCGGAGACATACCGGACTTCAGACGATGAATAATATTCAGCACCGGACAGTCCTCTTTATTACTGGTACTCAATACTTACCGGCAGTGACACCCGCCAGCGTTCCGGCATCGCACCGTTCAGACGTAATTCACCACTGCCTGCCACAGTCTGTGCGCCATATGCACCTTCAATCTGACGCAGGGAGGCATCACTGAAATGACTCACGCCCGAATAACCACTGACTGTCATTGTCTGCAGCCAGCTAGGGCCTTCGCCACTGAACATCTTCTGCAGAATCCCAGGAATATCAGAAAATTTCATAGAATTGCTTTCACTAGGCAGACCATTCGCATTCAGATCGTCATACACGCCGACATACACCGGCTGTCCGTCCTTCACATGGCGCAATACCCCGGTCGCCTGTATTCTGAAAATAAATGAACCTTCCCGGACATTATTATCTCCGGTGACAGGCAGCGTCACTTCCGCCATGCCAGGTGCTGTCCAGACGAGTGAAAAATCCTCAGTGCCCTTTCCGTAACTGACCCGGGGTGAAAGCCCTTCTCGTCCTGCCGATGTGGTCAGGGTGGTTTTTCCCAGTAAAACGGTCATCTCTGGTAGTGCAACCGGAATCCCTTGACCACCGTCACGAACACCGCTGTTCAGTTTAACCTCCTGACGTTCATTCCCCTGTCCGATTTTCCACATCCATGGATTACGGGTGCTGGTCACCGAACCTTCCAGATTCAGCTCTCCACTGAAATCCTCTCCCGGCGTACTCCAAGCCAGTACACAGGAAGGCAGGAGACTGACAGTGTATAGAATCAACGTCATCTTTTTCATTTTTTCTCCTTAATTTCCCCCTGCGACCATCACTGCACTGTGACAGTCACATTCAGGCCCGCCTGCCACGCTGCAGGTGTACCCTCTGCCGGTAACCGCAGTTCAAAATCCGATACTACAGAGGCATATGCCGCAGCAAGATTCATCACGCGACCGTCAGCCAATACCCCCTGACTGATAACCTGACCGTTATCCACCGCAGTCATGCCATTCCCAAAATTCTGACTCATCAGTAACAGAGAAGAGAGTCGGGCTTTCAGCCCCTGTGGCAGCGTTCCTGACTGTACATCCGTCACGCTCTGCCCACTGACCAGCGACATCCCGACTGGTACGGATGCTCCGTCTTCCTGTCTGCCGGCACTGACTGCCATCCCCTGATTCAGGGTGAAAGAAAGCTGTCCTGACACATTTCCCGTCTCCGGATCACGCACGGGGACAGAGGCGTGAAAACGTTGTGCCGTAGTGCCACTGCCTTCCTTTACGGTGAAAGGCTGTCCGTTACTGCTGAAGGTAATAAATGGCGTGAATCCGGGACCTCCGCGCTCAGCCACCTCATACAAATGCCCTTCCAGAAACGGCAAGGGCCCTTTGTCACGCAAATTAAAAACCAGTTGTCCATTCTCTGCTCGCGCATCAGCAGTATCCACTGCCCAGGTCTGGTCCGGTGAACTAATCTGCCAGGTCCATTTGGGAGCTTCGTCAGTGACAAAACCATTAAACTGAATTTCGCCACCATCAAGAATATCTGCATGTGGCGCTGCTGAATAAAACAGAGCCACCGAAATAATGGCTGAAAGAATAAATTTATAGTGACATACTGTTTTCATCATTATTTTCTCTGTTGCATGCAGACAAACACTCACTGCCCCCAACAACCGTCCTTCCCCCCGAAAATAAAACAGAGGGAAGGGCAGAAAGATGATTAACTATAAGTAACGGTGATAGTCACTGGAGCCACCCATTCAAGTCGACCCGCAACATCCTTATTTAAATCCATAACTAAAGTACTACCTGCAGAAACACCAGATCCATAAGAGAGATAAGATGCTTTATTTGCAGAAGTATAGTTATCGTGAGTGAGCTCATTCCAATTGTGGTAACCAGTATAAGAGGTTGAAGCACTTTGCCCTGGCATTAACTTTTCTACATAACCAGCCATTTCAGCTTTTGAGAGTCCATTCCATTTATAGGCTATATTCTGATCAGTAACACTACCTGGATTAACCAGCCCTTCAAATACTGTACCAGCAGAACCACCGGTAATATCCGCTACAGCGCTATCAGTAGTATCGCCATCAAAAATAGTTGCAACTGCCGCACCAAATGACAAAGGAATAGAAAGAGTCCCTAGTTCAGTATTATCACCTGAGTTTTTTACTTTTACAGCAATATCCATTGCTGTATTTGAAGTGAAACTAGGTATAATAACACTACCATCATAAGATGCCATTTCGATCTTAGGAATGAGTGTATTCCCTGCGAAAACACCTTGAACCCCATCACTCATCTTCGCTGCTAAAAATAATTCATCCGTTGGAACAGAAATATTCAACTTCCGTTGAACAATTTCATTTGTAGTATTACTAAGAGATGAAAGTCCATCTCCAGTCTTCCATAGCCACTTAACAGATGATGACGTAATTTCGCCACCAATAATAATGTCACCTGGTTGACCTTCCGTCCAATCAGCAGCCATCACTGAACCAGATACTGCCGCAGCTGCAGCCACAGCTAGTGTAATCAGAGTCTTTTTCATAAAATAATCACCTTGACATTTCATAAATAATAAACTGAATCGGTAACCCTTATTTTTCCGGAATTACCGCAAAACTATCCCCTGCGGATTCATTTAAATAACCGCATTTCATTAAACACTGTGTTTAACTCAGAATAGCTTTACGTTATTCCCGTTTAAAAATACGGTAAATCCCTTTACCAATATGACCCGTTCCGGAGTCACGGATGTATTGCATCTGTTGTCGGAGATGAATCCTCAGTCTTCCACCTGCAGCGCTATCTGCAGATTTCCCCGGTAACTGACCGGGACTTCCAGCTCTGCCGGTGCATCCGTTCTTAACTCAACCAGCTTCTGTGCCTCCGGAACGGCTATCACCACATCCTCACCCTGCTGTCTGGCACTGAGTGCCACTCTCTTTCCGTCAACCATCAGGGCCGTCTTCAGGGTGATGCGGGCTTCCCCGTTATCCGGCAGAGTCTGCTTCACCGTGATATATGTCAGGCCACCTGATGCAGCCCTGGACTCTGCGCTGCGGATGGTCAGGCTGCCGGGAAGAGGCGTCGTGTCTCCACTCCGGTACAACACCGGGTCTGTCGGTGTGCGGGTCACCTTCACAACACTGTTACCTGACACCTGACCATTCACCACCCCCAGATACTGCGTTTTCTCGCTGTATTCAGCGGCCAGTGCTGACTGAATACTGAGTGCACTCAGGGCCAGGGCGACTGCCATCATTGTTTTCTTCATTTATTACCCCTCTGCTCCGTGTTCCGGAGGGCGGTTATTTTTTATCTGCTTTATCAGACAAATTAACCGGCGAATCAGATACCTTCTGCTCGGAAGTCGCTGGCGTTTTTTTCTGGTTAATTGTCCAGGTCTGCAGTTCACCGTAATCGTTCAGTGAAGCAACCTTAACCACATTCCCCTTAACCCGTACTTCATCACCCGGCATGAACATCAGCATTTTCTGTGCCGTCTCATTATCCGTGGCAATTTTCTTCCCGTTTCCATCCAGCAGGCTGCCAATCGCAAAAATGTACGGCGTGGTGTTCACCAGCATGGTCCTGCCATCCGGGCGGCTCTGCAGGCTTAGCCCTTCCTCTGCCCCCTTGCGGCCTTCAAGCAGTGCCTTCGGGCGGTAGAACAGTTTCAGCTTCGTGCGCAGCGCCACTGCAATACCGCTTCCCTCCAGGGCCGGCGGAATATCCTGCAGATTCAGCCAGTACACCGACTCTTTATCCTTCGGCAGATGGTCCGAGGCCATGATGATACGCAGTGTCTGCTGACCATTCGGCTTCACCTTGAAGAAGGACGGCGTCACCACAAAAGTCGGACGGGTGTCCTTCTCCACGATATTGTCCACCCAGGCCTGACCACCAAAGGTACGCTCCTTGTCATTGTTAGTGACCGTGATGGTCAGTGCATCCTTGTCCCCGCGAAAGATATAACGGGTCTGGTCTGCCGCCAGGGAGGCCACCGCACTCTGACAGGTCATCATCAGCGCCAGAGTCATTCCCAGTGCTTTTGTCACCCGGTTAGTGAAAAACGTCGTTACTGCGTTACGCTTACTCACACGTAATCTCCTGTAGTTTCTCAGTATCCTGCAGTCTGACCGCAGGTATCCGGCACTGGCCCAGGGTGATATCCCCCGGCGCATCCACCGTGTTAATCATCAGCACACCATTGTTAGCTACAAAGCCCAGCGGTGTGTTCTTACTGTCACGTGCCCAGGTTCCCCCTGGCACAAACTCACCGTCACGCTGCTTCACCTGCAGAAAGTAACGCTTAACTTTCAGGGCATCAAACGGCATCCACACCACCGCCTTGTCCGTCGGCACCACCCTCTGACTGGTGTTCGTCAGTTCGGTGCTCAGCGGCAGTGTGCCCGCATCAATCGTCACCGTGTTCCAGTCATAGCTGTTCAGCGGTACCACCAAGTTGCCGTCACTGTCAGTCTGTCCGTCACCGGACGTCACCTTCACTCCGGGTGTATCCTTCACGTTCACCACGGCCACGGTATCCCCGGTCGTGCGGCTGAACATAATGTCTTTCGCCGCCGGAACGGCCAGTACCGAACCGCTGACCGAGACAGAACCACTGGTTCCGCCGGACTGCGAGTGGTTCAGGGCACCATTCAGATAAGCCCGGTCACCACTGTACGACGCATTCAGATAACTGCTCATACCACCACCGCTGTCACGCCCACCGCCCAGACCATAACTGAAACGGTCATTCAGCGAGCCTGACACGCCGGCGCTGAAGCCAGTGCCTCCGTCTTTACTCGTACTCACCGACGTACTGCTGCTATAGCGACGGTCAAACAGTGTGAACGGTACCGATACTGACGCCGATGCAGACCAGTTGTTTTCTCCCCGGGTGTTCCGTGAACCGGACCAGCCTAGGTTAAGACTGACGCCCTTAATCTGTGTGCTCAGGGTACCGGTAATCCCCGTGTCCTTACCGTTGTCATCGCTGTACCGGTAACTCCCGGTCATGGATGCGGGGTAATAGCTCCGCTGCCAGCCGGACACCGACAGACTGAATAGTCCACCCACCGGCTGACTGACACCGGCATTCCATTCATCCTTCGTCCGGCGACCATGATTTGACTGCGACCACAACTCTGTCGGGTCAAAGGAGGACATGTCCTCATATTCCTCACTCTGCCGTGACCAGCTCACCCGCAGTCCGGTGTTCGTCATCTCCAGTTGTTTACTCCAGGATAACTGCACCTTATTTCCGCTGCGGCTGCCGTCACGGTATTTTGCCGTGGCATAAGCCCCGTCAGCAGACACCGCCCCCAGGTAACTCAGCCCCAGAACAGCCCCGGCGCTGACGCCCTGCCAGTCCTGGTTAAACACCCCCCCGGTGCGCAGCGTCAGCCCGTCCAGACCGTAACCGTATGACGCCGCAAACACACCGCCTTTCAGGTCACTGTCATCGTCAGGCAAACCGGCTGCCACACTGAACTCGTGCTGCCCCGGGCTTAACTGCCCGGCCATCACCGACAGCGGGAAGTTCTGCACATGTTCACGCCCGTCCTCTCCGGTGATTTTCATGGTCACATCACCACTGGTGTACAGCGGCACATCCGTGATGGAGAACGGACCCGCCGGCACCATCTCCGAATGCAGCAACCGCCCGTTCTGTGTCAGCGTCACCCTCGACATCCCGTTCGCAATGCCGCTGAACACCGGGGTATACCCCAGATTGCCCGGCTTCATGCTGTTGTTCCGGCTCAGCGACACGCCGTACGTTCCCGTACTGCCCAGCAGACTGTCCCCGGTGGATGTTTTCCCGACCGCCAGGTCCGCACTCAGTGCGCGGATGGCCCGGGTGGCCGTAAACATGTTTATCGTGGTGGAGTTATCCCCGCTGTCACCGCCACTGGCCGTGGCAGAAGAACTCACCACCCAGCGCCCGATATTGGCTTTCAGGTCCGCTGAGCCAAAGGCCGAGGTGTTATTACGGCCGGTGTTGGCGTTCGCGTTATAGTTCACGCGAAATGCACTGGTCCCGTAATCCCAGTCCACATTCTCCGGCATCTTCACCAGCCCTTTCTGGGGAATGGACAGTGCCAGACTCTGGGTGGAAACATCAAAATCCACCTTCACTGACGGGGCTTTTGTCAGCACATAGCACCGTCGTGTGGCATCATATCCCTCACGAAAGTAATCTGCACTGACGTAAATCCCGGCCTTCGTCAGCCATGCCTCTGTCAGACACAGCTCATTACTGTCCTGTGGTGTCACATCCAGTATCTGTTTCCCGACCTCCTTCCCGTTCAGGGACAGGTCAACCAGATAACGCCCCGGTACATAGCTACCGTTCAGGGCTGCCCAGACTTCCGGATTAACCCCGGCACCACCCTGGATAAAGGACATATCCAGTTTTTCACCTGCAATACCTGTGGCACTGGAGAAAGCAGCTGATACGGCAAGCGCAAGTGCGGCCCGACGGAAAGCACGAACGAAACCGATTCTGCGACAGCCCTTTTTCCTGCACACAATCTTTTCTCCATTACTGATACGTGACCACAAAGGTCAGCGCCCCTGTGTATTCCCCCGCCTTCACGTTCGCCGGAAACACCGGCTGCGCACGAAAACGGAACTGTCCTTTAGCAGCAAACTCCACCGGGTAATTCACCGAATGACTATCCTGAGTCAGACGTCCGCGATAATCTGCCTGCGCATCCACCGCCCGCACATCCACGCGAATACCATCACCGGCACCGCGGGTGACCACGCCCCCTGCGTCCAGCTGTCCCGGGTTACCAAAATCCAGGGTGGCGACCTGTCCTGCTTTAAAGGCTGAACAGCCCTGAACCGTGGCGCCGGACTCATACAGACGCACAGTGAAGTCACGCGGGGGCACAGACACTCCCGTGGACTTGCGGTAAGTCCCAAACATCAGCCGGCCACTGTTGCCGACGCTGTCCGCATCCACCACCACATGACAGGATGATGCAACCACATCCATACTAAAAACCACCCGCTGAACAATATCTGCATAAACAGAAGAGCTAATTAAAGCAATTAGCGATATAAGAGTCTTCACCCTCCCTCCCACAACAAATATCATTCAATGTATGCTCTTTGAACCTTATTAAATATCACCCAACCCAACAATTTTAGCTAATTGTGCACAATTAAAAAATATAATGCACAATTAGCTAACCGAGAAAACAAAACATATCTTAAATTTGTTTAACACCTGTAGTTTGTGGTTATCATAGGAACTGAGATGCTAAAAAGAATGACAATAAACGCAATGCTATGGCATATTGAGTCAAATATTGAAAACACACCTTTGGGCATAAATGATTTAGTAAAATACTCGGGTTATAGCCGAAGATATTTGCAGTTGATTTTTAAAAAACATACGGGAATTCCTATTGGTTCATATATTCAATCACGGAGAATCACCAGAGCTGCAACTCTTTTAAAATTTACGCAACTATCTATTCTGGCCATATCAGAACAGTTGTTTTATGATTCACAGCAAACATTTACAAGAGAGTTTAAAAAAAACACTGGCTACACCCCTCTACAATACAGAAAAACTGACCACTGGACATTCTGCCAATCCCACAAGGATAAAAAAGGTAATCTATCGCTTCACTTACCTCAAATTTGTTGTATTAATTCTGAGATATTTTATGGTACTGAAATACAGTATATAGAAGAAACCCCCTTTTTTAACCCAGCATCAGATTATAAGTGGAATATAGTTGATACACTATTATCAAACAATAAAAACGTTTATATATCACACAAAGTATCATCAGAAAAATGTGGAAAATTAGTGGTTAATGCTGTTGTATGGAGGCATAATAACTCTTTTACCCCCCCCCGCAAAATCAAGAAAGGGCTTTTTGCTTACTTTTCGTTCAGGGGGGGCAGGGATGATTACTGGAAATACATGCATAATATTCACTCATGGTCTTTACCTATTTATGGTCTTCAAAGGGGAGGAGGGTATGACATAGAAAAAATAACAAAGTATGGTGAAAATGACTTCCTGTTTGAATTTCATATTCCGATAAGAAATCCCAGCGCTATCAGTTAATACAGCCAACCTTTACAGCATAAAAAGCCCCGTAAAAACAACTGTAATATTTATATATTTAGTGGTAATAAACGCAAGGGGCTTGCAGATGATGATTGGAGAAAATTATCCACTGAACGCATCAGGCGCAGCTAAAGTAACTACTTCTTTTTTGCTAGTTATTAATCCCCCTGGAGAGGAACGACTTAGGTGCAAATAATTTTATGATACGGCATATTCCTGATATATTCTCACACATATAAAGAATAAAGTGTCACCACATGAATCACTTTCCTGCATCAACCCGGAATGAAAGAACTCATCACCTAAACCTATAAAGTATAAGCTCCCACGCAAAAACAAAAAATTCACAGGACTTTCAACATAATAAAAACATGATAACATAAAACACAAAACTAATAAAAAACAAATACAGCAACCATAATAAAAAAGACTAAACAACACAAATTTACAAAATCAGCCTTATAACACTTCAACTTCCTACGGTACAATCAGAAAAGAGGAGAATAAATTAATCAGCAATTATCATGTTACAAAAAACAACCATTAATGCCATACTGAGATATATTGATGAACACATAGAAAAAAAAATAAACATTCATATCCTTGTTCAACACTCAGGTTATAGCCGTAGATACTTACAGTTACTCTTCTGTAAAGAGCTGGGCATTCCAATAGGAAAATATATCCAACGCAGGAGGATAACTAGGGCAGCGCTTCTGTTACAACTCACAAGGCTACCAATTACATTAATATCAGAAAGACTTTGTTATGACTCACAACAAACATTCACACGAGAATTCAGAAAACATACAGGATACACTCCTCTCCAGTATAGAAAAAGTGAAGAATGGACATTTAAAAACCAGACTGGCCACAGAGATTTAAAAATATCATTACCCGTTCCACAAATTACAGCCTTACCCCAAATATTCTTTTCTGGAATATCTATTAACTATACAGGAATAATACCACACAAATACGACAACGCAAAAAAAAAATGGGATACAATAAGCTCAATTCTTTCAAAAAAAACAAAGATATATGTAACAAACACGATATCTCACGGAAAAAAAACAAGTAATGAATTCAATATAAAAACCATTATCCATACTTCAGAAGAATATCCTTGCACAAAAAATACTACATATCCAAACATTTATGCTCACTTCACATACAAAGGTAAAGCGAAAGATTATGTTTGCTATGTAAATAATTTATATTTAAATGTTTTGCCTTTTTATGGTTTACAAAGAAGGAGTGGATATGATTTAGAAATCATATCCACTCAACCTAACGGAGAATATTACTTTGAATACTACTTACCTATATACAAAGATTCTGAAGTGGCTCCTGAGATACCAGACAGTTGATGTGTATCTTAAAATAAGAGGTAGGCTCGGATATATGTCTAACACTAAATAGGTGCGTCCAATAGTAGATCACTCAGGGAGAACTCAGTCCGGTTTATGCGATCTGCTCAATCGCTGAATATCCTAAATCACCAACCGGACTGAGCAATGCCGATCATAGTACCAATTCCCAGAACTCGAGTAGGCAGCCTGACGGCTGCGACTTGTCATGGTCTGCCATTACCGCTATAAAAACAGACAATGTTATTGTCTTTCAGTTAGTTATATGGCCCGTTCAGCTAAACCCCGTAAACGAAAACCTGCACCTCAAAGAAGCAAACTTCCCCGCTATGTCGTGAAGCTTCACGACGATGACTTCTTTGACGAAGAAGACGCAGAAGTTCTGCGCTTTGATAGTTTTGACGATGCCGTTAAGTGCTGCGCAGACCTTAATATTCCGTTCTTTGTGGATGCGGGAAACAAAAAGCTGGTCTTCTGGTTTGTACGTGTCGATGACGAAGGGTATCCGGAAATAGCCCGCTGCACGGAGCGGGAATTTGCAACCATTTTTGCCGGTATCAGCGCCGGCGGCATGTACTGCCCGGAGTGTGGCACGGTTCACTGGCCGGACGGAGTCACCCCACCCTTCTGATGCTTCCCCGTTTTGCCGACATTTTTCAGCAGGGAAACCGCTGGCTTAACTGGCTGGAGAAACAGCCGGAAGGCTCAGTACGTCAGGTGGTCATTGAGTCTGTGACAAAAATCATGGCGTGCGGAACCACGCTGATGGGGTACACACAGTGGTGCTGTTCATCACCGGACTGTTGCCACACAAAAAAGGTCTGCTTCCGGTGTAAAAGCCGCTCCTGCCCGCACTGCGGAGTGAAGGCTGGCGCACAGTGGATACAGTATCTGCTGAGTCTGGTCCCCGACTGTCCGTGGCAGCATATTGAAGTGGTCAACAAAAACTGGCCACCGCGTTAGAGTTTTCCAGTATCGATTTTCCGATTCGTTTGGGGGTAACCCACCGTTATATTCGTGCGGTCTTAGTGCGCTGTAATATCCAACGATATAGTCCGTTATGGCGTGAGCTGCCTCGCTGAAGCTTACGTAACCCACCACCGGCATCCATTCGTTCTTCAGACTCCTGAAGAAGCGTTCCATTGGGCTGTTATCCCAGCAGTTTCCGCGCCGGCTCATACTCTGCGTGATCTGGTATCGCCACAATAACTGCCGGAACTGCCTGCTCGTATAATGACTGCCCTGGACGCCCTTCTAAGAGTCAAGCCGTTATCGGGATGCTGTTGATCTGCCTGTTTTGATTACACAGTAATGTATAAACTTCGCGTGAGATATAGCGCTTCAGGCAGCGTATTGCTTCCATTTTTGTATGCCCTTCCGCTACTCGTCTGGCGACATATTCCTTCGTTTTATCGTCAGTTCGCAAACGTCCGATGGCAATGATGTGAAGTGCACTATTTACAGCACGATCTCCACCCCGGTTAAGTCGGTAACGATTCGTTTTTCCTGAAGATACGGGAACAGGGCTTACACCACACAGTGCCGCAAAACCTGATTCTGATCTTAATCGTTGGGGATTGTCTCCTGCCGTGATCAGCAACTGCGAAGCGCTTTCGTATCCAACAGCATTACGTTTAATCAGTTCAGGCGCCAGCTCATCGACAATTGCCGCAATCATGGCATCCAAATCAGCGATTTCGTCATGTAACTCGAGATAGCGTCGGGCAAGGGACTTTAATGAAATACGATAAACGTTGGTAACATTGCGGTATTCACTGGCATCAGGCCGCCAGGCTCCCAGAGTCCTGATGAGCTGCATGCGCGTCATATTTCTGAGCTGTTCACGTAATTCATCCGGGGCAGAGATAATATTGGAATGGATAATCTGGAGAGCGACTCTGCGGGCTGATATTGCTGTTTTTCGGCAAGTTTTTAATACCCGCAGAGACTCAATCATGCCATTGCGCGTTTTGGGTGTGACGGTTCTTATTCCGGAGAATGCGGCGTGAGCGGCACATTCAGCATCAATCGTGTCACTTTTACCCCGTTTGCGTCGCTCCATCCGATCTGGCGCAGTCACCTCAAGAACTTCTAACCCGGCATTCTGTAAATAGCGAAGCAGACCTGATCCATAGGTGCCTGTACACTCAACACCAATTCGCTTTAATGCCCCAAACGAAGTCATCCATGCCAGCATCTGCCGGTAACCTTGCCGTGTTGTGGAGAAAAACTGGGGCCCCAGAACTTTATTGTTCTGATCTACGACAGCGGTATGAGACGACAATAACTCAGTCCGCCTGGCGCCGATTATTCTGGCCGGTTTTGTAACCTGAGTGTCATTTACATGATCCAACAGGAAATGGCGTGACGCTCAATACTTCTCAGGTCAGTTACTATATGACTCAGCGTAAGAAAGGTATAACTCAGCATATCTCGGCCATGAAGGCTGGTATCTCAGTCCGTTCTGGTCGTCGGTTCGAAAAAGGAGAGTGGGCAAAAAACAGTGTTCGGCACTGGCGCACACGCAAAGATCCTCTGGAAGCTGTGTGGGACAGCATGCTTGTTCCTCTGTTGAAAGAGAGGCCGGCTCTGACACCAACAACTCTGCTGGAGATGCTACAGGATAAATATCCCGGCCAGTACCCCAACAGCCTTCGAAGAACAATGCAACGGCGGGTTCGCGAATGGAAACTACAGTATGGTGCAGAGCAGGAGGTCATGTTCCGCCAGCAACATCAGCCCGGCCTGCGAGGCCTGTCGGACTTTACTGAACTGAAAGGTGTAGTTGTCACCATCGCCGGTAAGTTGTTGGCGCATAAGTTGTATCACTTCCGTCTGGAATGGAGCCACTGGAGCTGGATGCGGGTTGTGCTGGGTGGTGAGAGCTTCTCTGCTCTGGCTGAAGGCCTGCAGGAAGCCCTCGGACAACTGGGCGGAGTGCCGGTAGAACATAAAACGGACAGCCTGAGGGCAGCATGGAAACAACAGGGCGAAGATGGACGCCGCGAGCTGACTGAGCGTTATGCTGCTCTCTGTCAGCACTACGGAATGCAGGGCGTACACAATAATGCCGGTCGGGGCCACGAAAATGGCTCGGTTGAAAGTGCCCACGGACATCTGAAAAGGCGTATCTGTCAGGCGCTGATACTGCGGGGCAGTAACGACTTCAGCACCATAGAAGAATATCAGGCCTTCATCACTCAGCAGGTTATGCGGCACAACCGTAACAATCAGGATCTGGTCAAGGAAGAACGTCTTCATCTGAAACCGCTGCCGCTTCGTCGCAGTGCTGACTATGATGAGCTGACTGTGAGGGTTAGTCGCAGCAGTACCATCAATGTGAAGCACGTCGTCTACAGCGTACCTTCCCGGCTTGTAGGTCAACTGTTACGGGTCAGGTTATGGGACGATCGTCTGAGCTGTTACGTTGGCAGCAGCGAGGTCATGAGCTGCCCTCGCGTCAGACCAGAAAAAGGGAAGACGCGGGCCCGTCGTATCGACTTCCGACATGTGATCGACAGTCTGGCAAAAAAGCCCGGTGCGTTCTGCCATGCAACGCTGAGAAATGACATCCTGCCGGACGATGAATGGCGGAGGCTGTGGCGTCGCTTATGTAATCATCTGGAGCCCGATATGGCAGGAAGGCTGATGGTACATGCCCTGAAACTGGCTGCAGGATACGACGATATCTCAGTCGTGGCAAAAGGTATGGAGCAGATGCTGAATACCCCGGGAAACGTGGATCTGCACCGGCTGATGCGCTTCCTGGGTATAAAAGAAAAGGCGTTGCCGGTAGTCAATGTGATACAGCATAACCTGAGCAGTTATGAGCAACTACTGCGTGGCAAGGGAGGTTCGCAGTGAGCAATATCCATCACCTTGAACATAGCCTGCGTAAACTACGCCTGACACGAGTTGGAGCTGAATGGCACGCTCTGGAAAAACGAGCGCTGGCAGAAGGCTGGACACCATCGCGCTATCTTCTGACGCTATGCAATGAAGAACTCCTGTGGCGCGAGAGTGAAAAACTGCGTCGTTATAAAAAGGAGGCCCGGTTGCCAGTTGCCAAAACGCTGAGCGAATACGACTTCAGTCAGGTGCCGGAACTGAATGGAGCTCAGTTCCGGCAACTCTGTGAAACGACAGACTGGGTTGATGCAGGAGAAAACGTTCTGCTGTTCGGAGCCAGCGGGTTGGGGAAAAGCCATCTGGCGGCAGCGATCGTGGATGGCGTAGTAGGTCAGGGCTACCGGGCCCGGTTCTACAGCGCAGGAGAGCTGTTGCAGGAACTACGTAAAGCCAGAGCTCAGTTGAAACTGAATGAGCTGCTACTGAAACTGGATCGCTACCGGGTGATAGTGGTGGATGATCTTGGCTATGTCAAACGCGATAGTGCCGAAACGGGTGTGCTGTTCGAGTTAATAGCGCATCGCTATGAACGTGGGAGCCTGGTGATAACCAGTAACCATCCGTTCAGCATGTGGGGCAGCATCTTCGTGGATGAGACTATGGCGGTGGCTGCGGCAGACAGGCTGATCCATCACGGATATATGTTCGAACTGAAAGGGGAAAGCTACAGGAAAAAGACAGCGAAGGCAGTAACAAGCGCGACTTGATGTCGCCCTGAAGGGTGCGGCCAGTATAGTTGGCGCGAGTCGGCAAAACTAGTTGACGTCTAATACAGCGGCAACGTGCAGATCTTTATGTGTATCCACGCCACCCACAACAGCGGTTTCCGTAACTTTACCTGCCATAACAGAGCTCCTGTGAGGAAACAGAGTTGAATCTCCAGACAGATAACCCGGACAGGACAGGACAGTAACGAGACAAGCCGTCAGGCCCTTCTTGAGTCACGCGCACCGGTGAGGAGACGCCTCGCATGAAGGCGCTTCCGGCAACCGACAGGTCCAGGGCAGGACACAAAGGGTCGATCGCTGTGTGAGTCAGGATGCGGGAAGGTCTTCACTGCATCAGTAATCACACCAATCGGGTTAAACAGCAAACAGAGTGATGATAAAAACTGATACCGGCATTATTACTGTCGCTGTGGAACATCACCCCGCCGGGCTTACCACGGGTTTCCCATGCCATTTCCAGCGCTTTCATGGTGAGCCTGCTGTCCGGCGAGAGCGACATGGCCCAGCCCACTGGTTTTCTTGCGAACAGGTCGAGAACAACGGCGAGGTACGCCCAGCGCTTACCCGTCCAGATACAGGTCACATCACCGCACCACACCTGATTTGGCCCGGTCACGGCGAACTGCCGTTCAAGGTAGTTAGGGATAGCAACATGTTCATGACCACCACGTTTATACCGGTGAGTCGGCTGCTGACAGCTGACCAGCCCCAGCTCTTTCATGAGCCTGCCAGCAAGCCAGCGTCCCATCTGGTAGCCTCTCCGGGTTGCCATTGTGGCAATGCTTCTTGCTCCGGCCAAACCGTGGCTGATGCCATGTAGCTCAAGTACCTGACTGCGTAATACAGCCCGTCTGCCGTCTGGTTTTTCAGGACGGTTTTTCCAGTATCTGTAGCTGCTGCGATGAACCCCGAACACATGGCAGAGTGTGGCCACAGGATAATGCGCTCTGAGTTTCCCGATTATCGAGAACTGTTCAGGGAGTCTGACATCAAGAGCGCGGTAGCCTTTTTTAATATTTCATTCTCCATTTCAATGCGTTGTAGCTTTTTCCTCAGCTCACGTATTTCGATTTGTTCTGGTGTTATCGGAGAGGCTTTTGGTGTTTTGCCCTGACGCTCATCACGCAGTTGTTTGACCCATCTTGTCATTGTGGAAAGGCCAATATCCATAGCTTTGGCGGCATCTGCCACCGTGTAGTTCTGGTCAACAACCAGTTGAGCGGATTCGCGTTTAAACTCTGCGCTGAAATTTCTTTTTTTCATTGGAGCACCTGTGTTGTTCTGAGGTGAGCATATCACCTCTGTTCAGGTGGCCAAATTCAGTGTGCCACTTCAATCTTAAAAAACTTTAAAATAGCTACGATTAGATTTGGCACAGTATATGCAGCCCGATGACACCTGGGGTTAATAGCCCGTTAAACAGCGACTGGCGCATACACTGAGCCACTCATCTGAAACCCGAACAGTTGTCCGTACTCCATAACGCATTTGCAAGGATGGGTAATAATGAGTCTGCCAAATCCACTTTGTGTGGGAATTGATGTTTCGAAAGCTACACTGGACATTGCTGCCAGCACTGATATTACTCCGTTTACGGTCAGTAATGACTCTGACGGTTTTGATGCCATTATTGCCGAACTCAGAGAACACTCTGTTGCACTGATCCTGATGGAGGCCACCGGTGGGCTTGAAGCTGCTGTAGCTTGCCAGCTTCAGGCTGAAGGCTTTGATGTAGCAGTAATCAATCCGAGGCAGGCCCGTGACTTTGCCCGGGCCATGGGACATCTGGCAAAAACAGATCGCATTAATGCCAGAGTCCTTGCGCAAATGGCGGAGGTCATTAACCGACATCCAGATAGAGTGCGTTTTATTCGGTCTCTGCCAGATGTTGAACGTCAGGTTCTTGTTGCAATGGTTATACGCAGGCGCCAGTTGATAGCGATGTTGGTTGCTGAGCGTAACCGATTACATCCTGTACATCCGCAGAGCAGAAAAAGCATCAATATCATCAAAGCACTTGAGGATGAGCTCGCCAGAGTCGATGAAGAAATGAACAGTTACATAAGGAATCACTTTAAGGAGCAGGCAGCCAGACTCAGCAGTATTAAAGGAGTTGGTGCTATGACGGTTGCTTCATTGCTGGCCGAGGTTCCTGAACTGGGGAGCCTCTCACGACGAGCAATCAGTGCGCTTGTAGGTGTTGCTCCAGTCAATCGAGACTCTGGTTCCATGCGAGGCCGACGAACCATTTTTGGCGGCCGGTCTGGCGTACGAACCGCGTTGTATATGGCCGCGCTTGTCGCAACCCGTTTTAATCCGGTAATAAAAGCCTTTTACATGCGTCTGCTTGCAGCTGGAAAAACCCAAAAAGTGGCTCTGGTTGCCTGTATGCGCAAATTGCTGACCATCCTGAACGCGATGATCAGAAAGAATGAAGAATGGAATGAGTCCAACCATTACATTGCTCCATAATTATTACGTTCAAGACAGTTGCTGTTTATCTTCCGCGGACGCCGGGGTGACCAGATAAAAGTGCTGTGGGCTGACAGTGACGGACTGTGCCTCTTCACCAAACGCCTGGAGCGGGGCCGCTTCGTCTGGCCGGTCACCCGCGATGGAAAGGTTCACCTTACTCCGGCTCAGTTGTCCATGCTTCCTGAGGGCATCAACTGGAAGCACCCGAAACGAACGGAACGCGCTGGAATCCGCATATAACCCGTTGTAAAGTGAGGATATGGACACCTCACTTGCTCATGAGAATGCCCGCCTGCGGGCACTGTTGCAGACGCAACAGGACACCATCCGCCAGATGGCCGAATACAACTGCCTGCTCTCACAGCGGGTGGCGGCTTATGCTTCTGAAATCAACCGGCTGAAGGCGCTGGTTGCGAAACTGCAGCGCATGCAGTTCGGTAAAAGCTCAGAAAAACTTCGCGCAAAAACCGAACGGCAGATACAGGATGCACAGGAGAGAATCAGCGCACTTCAGGAAGAAATGGCTGAAACGCTGGGTGAGCAATATGACCCGGTACTGCCATCTCCCCTGCGCCAGTCTTCTGCCCGTAAACCGTTACCGACCTCACTTCCCCGTGAAACCCGGGTTATCCGGCCGGAAGAGGAATGCTGCCCGGCCTGTGGTGGCGAACTCAGTTCTCTGGGATGTGATGTGTCAGAGCAACTGGAGCTTATCAGCAGCGCCTTTAAGGTTATCGAAACACAACGTCCGAAACTGGCCTGTTGCCGTTGTGACCATATCGTGCAGGCACAGGTGCCTTCAAAACCCATTGCACGCAGCTATGCCGGAGCGGGGCTTCTGGCCCATGTCGTCACCGGGAAGTATGCAGACCATCTGCCGTTATACCGCCAGTCAGAAATATACCGTCGTCAGGGTGTGGAGGTGAGCCGCGCCACGCTGGGTCGCTGGACCAGTGCTGTTGCTGAACTGCTGGAGCCGCTGTATGACGTCCTGCGCCAGTATGTGCTGATGCCCGGTAAAGTCCATGCTGATGATATCCCCGTCCCGGTCCAGGAGCCGGGCAGCGGTAAAACCCGGACAGCCCGGCTGTGGGTCTACGTCCGTGATGACCGCAACGCCGGTTCACAGATGCCCCCGGCGGTCTGGTTCGCGTACAGTCCGGACCGGAAAGGTATCCATCCACAGAATCACCTGTCCGGTTACAGCGGTGTGCTTCAGGCCGATGCTTACGGTGGTTACCGGGTGTTATACGAATCCGGCAGAATAACGGAAGCCGCGTGTATGGCTCATGCCCGGAGAAAAATCCACGATGTGCATGCAAGAGTGCCAACCGACATCACCACGGAAGCCCTGCAGCGTATCGGTGAACTGTATGTCATCGAGGCAGAAGTCCGGGGATGTTCAGCAGAACAGCGTCTGGCAGCAAGAAACGCCAGAGCTGCGCCACTGATGCAGTCACTGTATGACTGGATACAGACTCAGATGAAAACACTGTCGCGTCACTCGGACACGGCAAAAGCGTTCGCATACCTGCTGAAACAGTGGGACAGCCTGAACGTGTACTGCAGTAATGGCTGGGTGGAAATCGACAACAACATTGCAGAGAACGCCTTACGGGGAGTGGCCTTAGGCCGGAAAAACTGGCTCTTCGCGGGTTCCGACAGCGGTGGCGAACATGCGGCGGTGTTGTACTCGCTGATCGGCACATGCCGTCTGAACAATGTGGAACCAGAAAAATGGCTGCGTTACGTCATTGAGCATATCCAGGACTGGCCGGCAAACCGGGTACGCGATCTGTTGCCCTGGAAAGTTGATCTGACCTCTCTGTAAATATCAATACGGTTCTGGCGAGCCGCTTACAATCAAACATCAGACCCGGTCGCTCATTACTGAGCCACGCCCGGGTATATAGCAGACGCTTCAGGCGGAAAGACCATGGAAAATCACCAAATTCATGATAGCCGTAATATTCCTTAATTAATGCAGTATGTTCTCTAAGGGTAGTGTCCAGTTCAGCATAGCGGGAGAGAACTTCTGGACGGCGGATATTAAGCTGTACCGCGACAAAATGTTGAACACCAGGCAGAACCTGAGTTAAATCCGTCAGAAATGTTCCCAGAAAATGGGCTGTGGTGAGCTGAAGCGCAATGCCCAGCCTATTATGTTTGCCCCGTCGTTGGTTAATGAAGGGCAGATCCCGTTCATCAAGATGAAAATAGCGCGCCAGTTGCACTGCAGCATAACAACCGTAATTCTGTTTTTGGTCAGAGGTTAGAAAGTCGACAGGCATATCAGGCTCCGGTGATGCCTCTAATTAGTTGAATCTGATGTATAATTCGGGCTTTTGAGGTTATCTCATGGCCAGTGTTAATATTCATTGTCCCCGTTGTCAGTCAGCTCGGGTTTACCGCCATGGTCAGAACCCTAAAGGCCGTGACAGATTTCGCTGCCGTGACTGCCACCGTGTATTTCAGCTCACTTATACTTATCAAGCACGTAAGCCGGGTATGAAAGAGCTGATCACTGAAATGGCCTTTAATGGTGCCGGGGTTCGCGATACCGCCAGGACACTGAAAATTGGTATTAACACCGTCATCCGGACTTTAAAAAACTCGCGCCAAAGCGAATAACTTCTTCGCCTGTTGCCCATGCTGATGTGGCGCTTATCTGCGAGCTTGATGAGCAATGGAGCTACGTTGGCAGTAAAGCCCGGCAACATTGGCTCTGGTACGCGTACAACACCAAAACAGGCGGTGTACTGGCCTACACTTTTGGTCCCCGAACCGATCAAACGTGCCGGGAGCTACTGGCACTGCTTACACCCTTCAACATCGGCATACTCACCAGCGATGACTGGGGCAGCTATGGCCGGGTGGTACCGAAGAATAAGCATCTGATCGGCAAAATATTCACCCAACGCATTGAGCGTAATAATCTGACGCTACGCACCCGTATTAAGCGGTTGGCTCGTAAAACAATCTGCTTCTCACGCTCAGTTGAGATCCACGAAAAAGTGATCGGAGCGTTTATCGAAAAACACATGTTCTACTAATTGGATGCACTACCCAGGCTCCCTACCTGACAGTTATTCATTAACAATTTCGCAACCGTCCGAAATATTATAAATTATCGGACACCATAAAACACCTCGCCTGAGCTGTCTATTAAATCGTTTTTTTGTCATAATGGACACGACATGTCTGATATTAGATTTAAGGTACATTTTTATGCGACTTTTTGGTTATGCACGAGTCTCAACCAGTCAGCACCCCCTCGATATTCAGGTCAGGGCGCTCAAAGACGCAGGTGTGAAAGCAAACCGTATATTTACCGATAAGGCATCCGGCAGTTCTACCGACAGGAAGGGGCTGGACCTGATGCGTATGAAAGTGGAAGACGGTGATGTTGTTCTGGTGAAGAAACTCGACCGTCTTGGCCGCGACACTGCCGATATGATCTGGTTGATAAAAGAATTCGACTCTCAGGGGATCGCAGTCCGGTTTATTGACGACGGGATCAGTACCGACGGTGATATGGGAAATGGTGGTCACCATCCTGTCAGCGGTGGCACAGGCGGAACGCAGGAGGATTTTAGAGCTCACGAACGAAGGCAGACAGGAAGCAAAGCTGAAAGGCATCAAATTTGGGCGAAAACGTACAGTTTACAGAAATAAAATCAAGATAATGCATTCTCATGGGATTAGTGCCATGGATATATCAAAGCAGATGAAAATAGCCCGTTCAACAGTCTACAAAGTTATTAGTGAACCGGCCGAATAATATTAACGAAGAGGCAAAATGAGAGTCAAGAGTATTTTATTATAGATAATTACGATTAAAATTAAGCAGAGAAGGACTATTAGTAATTTTACATGGGTAATAATATGAAGATAATACAAAAAAAATCATTCAAATTTTCACAATACAGAATACAGGAGGATGGTGCTACGGGATTAGCGCAGCAATAATAACTCACCTCCGAGAAAATATAGATGGTGTTATTCATCCAAGTCAAGCGTATAGTTATTCAGAAATTTATTCAAAAATTCTAAACGCATCTTATAACAAAGAAATGAACTCTGTGACTCCTGGGTTTTATGAGCTAAGAAGAAGTATTTTATCAATACAAAACGAATTAAATAATCCATTCAACACCCCGGGGAGCTATGTTTATAATTTTAACAGATGCGGAATTTGTTTACTTCTTGTAAAAGTTGATAGTTTACCTCATAGTTATGGCGAAATTTTTCAGGGGCGTTTTTCATTTTTTGGACAAAGTGCCAATCATGCGGGGGTTATTATTTGGGCACCGGATGAGATTTTTATTTTTGACCCTAACTGTGGAGGAGTTCTGTTTTCATGGACCAGAGGTAATCATTCAGAAAGCATGCCAGTTATCATAGATATGATGTTGGAGCAGATGTATTGTCTTTACGATAGAATGAAGGGGGCTCGTAAAGCAAATGTAGTGTCATGCATTACACTTGAACAACCCTATTTTGGAAAGGTCTGAAACAATATACAACACATTGATAATACGTGTTTTTTATGAGATTCATTGCACTTTTCGAGGAAATGTGCACGGAACCCCAGGTTGGTGAGAGCATGAAAAACCCTGGGGCAGTAGCTATGCTGTCATCGCGGATATGAACCGCCCCGGGTTTCCTGGAGAGTGTTTTATCTGTGAACTCAGGCTGCCAGATCATTGTTTCCGATGGAAGCATAATAAGCTTTTTCTGCTTCTGCCGGAGGAGTATGGCCCAGCCTTCCCAGCAATCGTCGATTGTTATACCAGTCCACCCACGTGAGTGTGGCCAGTTCCACTTCTGCACGGTTTTTCCAGCTCTTACGGTGTATTACCTCCGCTTTGTAAAGACCATTGATGCTCTCAGCCATCGCGTTGTCATACGAGTCGCCTGTACTCCCTGTTGATGCGTAAGCGTTAACGGAGCGCCGTATTGACACTTATTTATTGGTGAGTACTACGTTCCATGGCAGGAGTTCATCAACTCGGTTGGAAGGCCATTCCGGCAGCACGCTCAGGATATGGCGCAGATACGCTTCCGGATCGATACCGTTCAGTCGGCAGGTGCCGATCAGCCCGTACAGTAGCGCACCACGCTCGCCACCATGATCGTTGCCGAAGAACATGTAATTCTTTTTCCCGAGACAGACGGCACGAAGCGCTCTTTCTGCTGTGTTATTGTCCGCCTCCGCCAGACCGTCATCACTGTAATAACAGAGGGCGTCCCACTGATTCAGTACATAGCTGAACGCTTCGCCCAGTCTGGATTTTTTCGACAGCGTGCCATTCTTCTCCACCATCCATTCATGCAGCGACGTCAGTAACGATTTGCTTCGCTGCTGCCTGACTGCAAGACGTTCAGACTCCGGTAAGCCCCGTATTTCATCCTCGATGGCGTACAGTTCACTGATGCGCTTCAGGGCTTCTTCTGCCGTCGTACTTTTGCTGCTGATGTATACATCGTGGATTTTTCGCCGGGCATGGGCCCAGCACGCAACTTCTGTCAGTGCACCGCCTTCACGTTCGGCACTGAACAGCCGATCGTAACCGCTGAACGCATCCGCCTGCAGGATACCCCGGAAGGGACGAAGGTGTTGTACCGGATGTTTTCCCTGCCTGTCTGGTGAGTAGGCGAACCAGACCGCCGGTGGCTCTGATGAGCCCGCATTCCGGTCATCCCGGACATACGTCCAGATGCGTCCTGTTTTTGCCTTTTTTCTGCCCGGTGCCAGCACTTTTACTGGTGTGTCGTCAGTGTGAACCTTGCGGGTGTTCATCACGTAACGGTACAGGGCATCATTCAGCGGAGTCATTAACTGACAGCATGCGTCAACCCAGTTGGAGAGTAATGCCCGGCTCAGTTCGATGCCCTGGCGGGCAAAGATTTCACTCTGACGATACAGTGGCAGGTGTTCGCAGTATTTTCCCGTTAACACGCGGGCAAGTAATCCGGAGCCCGCGATGCCGCGCTCTATCGGGCGGGACGGCGCTGGCGCTTCAACTATACAGTCACATTTTGTACAGGCTTTTTTTACCCGAACAGTGCGGATCACTTTCAGGGCGCTGCTCACCAGTTCCAGCTGCTCAGCACTGACTTCCCCCAGATAATTCAGCTCACTGCCACACTCCGGGCAACAACTTTCTTCAGGCTCCAGGCGGTGTATTTCACGGGGAAGATGTGCTGGTAACGGACGACGATGACGTGACTGTCGCAACTGGCGGGGAACCTGCAGGTCATCCTCACGCCCACTGTAACGATCGCTTTCCTGTTCGCGTTGTTTCAGTTGGGCCTCAGCCTGTTCAACCTCACGCTTCAGTTTTTCAGAACGGGTACCGAACAACATCCGGCGCAGTTTTTCTGTCTGGGCCCTCAGATGTTCTATTTCCCGCTCCTCCTCTTCGATCTTTTCTTCGGCACGTGCCAGTGCAGAGCGCAGGAAGGCCTCCGTCTCTTCAACCAGACTCAGTTGCTGGTCTTTCTGACGGAGGGCTTCAGCCTGCTCAGAGAGCAGCCTTTCCAGCTCAGTGATACGAATGAGGTATTTCCTACTCATGACCGTTTTTATAATCCGGCCATGACATTTTTACAACATTGTCAGTGCATTAAGGCGGGATGTTTTGGGCTGACGCCAGTCCAGTTTATCGAGGAGCATTGCCAGCTGCGAGCGGGTAATGGATACCTTACCGTCACGCACTGCAGGCCAGATAAACTGGCCTTCCTCCAGACGTTTGGTGAACAGGCACAGACCATCAGCATCAGCCCACAGGATTTTAATTGTGTCACCCCGTCGGCCGCGAAAGATAAACAGGTGACCGGAGAAGGGGTTCTCATCCAGCACATGTTGTACCTGTTCTCCCAGACCGTTGAAGGATTTACGCATATCAGTAACGCCGGCAACCAGCCAGATTCGAGTGCCTGATGGGAGCGAAATCATCGTCCCCTCCCGGTCAGTTCACGGATCAACACCGTGAACAGCTCTGGTGAAGGATTTTCCAGCGTCATGTTACCGTGGCGGAACGCAACTTTACAGGAACTGGCACTGACTGTGCTTTGTGAAGGAGTGGATAAAAGCGGAGTAAGAGCCGCCATAGGCTCTTTCTGCTCATCAGGCGTTATCTCAACAGGTAATAATTCAACGCCAGCGCCAGAAGAGGTTGTTACCGGAAGACGCCGCGATATACGCCCTTCGTTCTGCCAGAGCCTGAGCCATTTGAACAGGAGGTT
The DNA here is from genome assembly GCF_030295175.1 of Escherichia sp. HH091_1A. Taxonomy (NCBI): domain Bacteria; kingdom Pseudomonadati; phylum Pseudomonadota; class Gammaproteobacteria; order Enterobacterales; family Enterobacteriaceae; genus Escherichia; species Escherichia sp. HH091_1A. The sequence continues at coordinate 221,002 of NZ_AP025748.1, forward strand.
ATCATTGATATCGTGTTCCCGGGCAATACGGGCAACAGAGGCTCCTGGTTGTGAAGCCAGTTTAACCATTTGAAGTTTAAACTCATTTGAAAATGATCTGCGGGGTTCTGAGGATAATATTTTCTGTTCCATAACAGGTGTCCACTAGTTGATGATCTGCGCCCCAAATCTTGGACATCCTATGAAAAATGTTTAAGTCGATATTGAACCGGACTCATGCCATCGAGTTTCTCTTTAATGCGATGGTGATTGTAGTATTCAATGTAATCAATTATATCTTGCTTTAGATGATGTAACTTATTGTATTTATTTAGATAGTAACATTCTGATTTTAAAGTACTAAAAAAGCTTTCCATTGCTGCATTATCTAAGCAGTTACCACGTCGGGACATGCTTTGTGTTATGCCATTATCACTCAACCAACGTTGCCAACGAGGCATCTGATATTGCCACCCCTGAGCACTATGCAACAAGGGCTTATCGTCTTTATTGAGTTGTTCTACCGCATCTAATAGCATGCTCTTTACCATTGATGCTAATGGGCGCTCAGTAAGGTTATATGAGACTATTTCTCCATTATACAGGTCCATGATTGGTGATAAATAGAGCTTCCTGCCATCGACCTTAAACTCTGTGACATCTGTTACCCACTTTTGATTTGGGCGGTCAGCATAAAATTGTCTCTTCAGTAAATTATTACAAGTTCGCCCCTGTTCTCCACGATAGGCACGGTACTTCTTGCGCCTGATAAGTGAGCTGATACCCAGTTCCTTCATTAACTTTCTGATGGTTTTACCATTAAGTAAAATGCCCTCGTTACGGCAGGCAAGTCTGATGCGTCGATAACCATAACGCCCTTTATGCTGATGGTATATTCTCAATATTACTTGTTTAACAAGTTGATATGGATCTGGCGCATTAAGGCGTTTCACGTGATAGTAAAATGTACTACGTGGCAAATCCGCGATAACCAGTAATTGTGATAATGGATGACATTGCCTTAACTCATTAATAATGATTACTTTTTCTTTTGTTCCAATCGTAATTTTTCCTGAGCTAAGGCTTTCAGCTTTTTTAGATAAGCGTTCTCAACTCTCAGCAACTCAAGTTCTTCCCGTTCACTGATTGTCAGTTGTGTCGAACGACTTCGTTGATAAACAGCAGGAGTTTTCGGCCTCAAATCTTCCTTTTGTCCCTTCATCGAAAAATCAACCTCACTGTATTTTTTAATCCATTTGGATATGGTGTTAAAAGCAGGGATCCCATACTTCACTGCAGCTTCCCTTATAGAAAGAGAATTATCAATAACATCTCTGACCACATTCAATCTGAAGTTATCGTCATAACGTCTTTTTTGCCCAGTCAGTGTTTTTAATCCGTGCTTACGGTAAACATAAGCCCATTTCCTTACCGTGCTGGGGTCAATATTGTACATTTTTCCAACAGACTTCAAACTCAGCTCACCTTCCAGGTATTTTTCGGATACTTCCCTTTTGAATTCTAATGAAAATTTGCTCATACGCTCCTCAGTTACAGATCTGGTGTCTAACTATTGGGGCGCACTTCAGTTGAAAAGGTGGGCACCTACGTTACCAATACTGGCTTAATGGCTACATACGGCGGTCAGTTTACGCTTACTCACGCGAAGTTTATACATTACTGCGTAATCAAAACAGGCAGATCAACAGCATCCCGATAACGGCTTGACTCTTAGAAGGGCGTCCAGGGCAGTCATTATACGAGCAGGCAGTTCCGGCAGTTATTGTGGCGATACCAGATCACGCAGAGTATGAGCCGGCGCGGAAACTGCTGGGATAACAGCCCAATGGAACGCTTCTTCAGGAGTCTGAAGAACGAATGGATGCCGGTGGTGGGTTACGTAAGCTTCAGCGAGGCAGCTCACGCCATAACGGACTATATCGTTGGATATTACAGCGCACTAAGACCGCACGAATATAACGGTGGGTTACCCCCAAACGAATCGGAAAATCGATACTGGAAAAACTCTAACGCGGTGGCCAGTTTTTGTTGACCACTTCAAACTGCGTACTTCGCCGGGGCGTTTAAATACTCAGTTTGAGTATCATACAATTTATCTTTCAACAAAATAGCATATAGCCAGCTTCAATCTTGCTGTCAGATTGAAGCATTAAAAAGAATGCAGCAAGATAGCTGCATTGTGGATTAATACCCCTGTTTTTCCTTATATGCCTCAACTGCTTTTTCCAGAACTTCCACCAGTTTCAACCCCTCACGCTCCGCGATATCCCGGATTTCTTGGTCGAAAGCAGGTGTGACACGTGTCGCAAATGCCAGCGTCCTGTTTGTTTTTCTGGCAGAACGACCATCGCGGCGGGTATATGCCTCGGTAACTATTTGCGTAACCATAGGGTCATGGTTCACAGGCGATAAGTACGCCTGCGGTATGGCAGAGACTGCCGGTGCTATCTCAGGCGCATTCAGGCTGGTAGCCAATTCGTCGGGGCCTGGGGGTACACCCAGCCCACCACGGGCCCTTTTAGTTTTAAGTTTTGATGCATCAGCCATTACTCTTCTCCAATCTTATCGATGAGTGCCTGAATAAGTTCATCTGCTCTCTCGTTTAAACCTTTATAACGTGTTTCTGTCACTGCGAGTCCTGAATTCATCGCTTTTCTGTATGCTGGCTTCTCAAAAAGGCATCCAGATAAAGTTTCATAACCCGCTTCACTGATATATGCACGAGCATCCAGCTCTTCCGCTTCGGTACCTACCCGGCTTAAAGCGAAGACCAGTTTTGAACGTGGTACACCTTCTTTTACCAGCGCGTTGAAAACTTTAATGGCCGGGACAAGATCGTCAAGGGAGGCCCCCGTTGGCTGAACGATAAGGTCAGCGACCTTAGCAATCTCTGAAGTCCCTTTGCTTGCACGAGCTGGGCCATCAAGAATGAGAAGGTCAAAATCGCCGGCAGATTCTATCGCCTGCCTTGCTGTTGAAAATACCTCAACTGAAGCAACCGGAGACAAACCCGCTGACAGACGTCGACGATGCCACTCAGCACTCGTTGCCTGTTCCAGGTCGAGGTCAGCTAATTTTGTTTTGATGCCACAGGCGGATGCTTCACGTGCTAACGCTCTCGCTTTAGTGCTTTTGCCCACACCACCTTTCTGGGAAATAAAACCAACTATCCAGGCCATTTTGCCCCCTTCACTTGCTGCTATCTTGCAGCAAACATAAATATAAACCTGATTGAGATTAGGAAAAGTAACTCTTTCCGCACAAGATGGCTTGAAGCAAGATTACAGCAATCAAAAATCTAGCAGCAAGATTAAATCATGCCATTCAGAAGAGTACAGAAATTGACAGCCGAATACTTCTGTCACGTTCACAACAATGAAAGCTACAAGCGTTATGCAATCTTGCTGCAATACTAAAAGAGAACTCATTCAGGATTGCATCTACATACCTGCACGATTGCAGCAAGCATGCAGGTAGTATAACATGAGTTGAGCGTTATACTATACCATCAGTAGAGCACTGTCTGGAAACTATGTCATTATAAGTGCTGGCGTTTGCGTATAGCATGATAGCAGCAATCTATTTTATTGCAGCTATCATGCTGCAATGTTACTGTCAGAATCAGGCAGCGCTCGCCGAAGCGATGTAACCGAGCGTAGCGAACGAACTGGCGAGGAAATGTTCCGGCAGATACTTATGTAAACCTCACGGGCTTTGACTGTCTTGGGGATGCGGACGATTTCCTGGACAGCTTTATCATTCTGGCCCGCATTGTTGGCGGTACGTAAGCATCCACTTGCTGCATGAAGTTTTCTGCGTGATGCCCGACTATTTACGCCCATAATACATTTCCGTTTTCAGTTTGCCGAAAAAGCCTTCGCATGCGGCATTCACTCTTTCCGACCAGCGATAATGCCACCTCTGTCACGGTGTATCACTGGTCGTTCAACAGCATTTAACCTTTCTACCACATTATTCAGTATGGTGTTGACCAGTTCAGCGTCGGGAGGTGTACTGAGAGACCAGCTAACAATTTTTCCATTGAAGCAGCCCACCGCCTGTGATAACCAGACTTTACCTGTAGTCTGTATACACGATCCCTGTGGCATTGAAACAAACATATGAAGTGTATTTCGGATATGACTGTACGCTCAGGAAGTACGCCAGATTCCGTCAAAAATTACCTGTAAAGACAGACTTCAGAAAAAACAGTGCTCGCCGCAGACCGGTGACCGGGCGAAGCCCACGAACCGGCGAGGAAGCGCAATGTATCTGTAGTTACAGTGAGCAGGTACGCCCTGAAGCCTTCATAATCGGTAGTGTATGCTGTTTTTCCGGAATGATTTATCCACATATCCGGAGGCCCGATCCAGTAAACAGATCCATGAATGATCAACAAAGGATCCATTAAAGATCCCCATATCGCTGTAAACCTTGTCACTCATGGGCCGGAACCACGATCACATAAGCTGTGGCATGTTACTGATAAACTGTAACATGCTAATGATAAGCTGTATTCAGTAATCCATATACTGAAGTAAGTTAATGACATAAACTATGGTCAGTACGCCAGACTCAGTTGTTAAATACAGACTGCAGGTTTTTCTTCAGTCAGTTAGCAGAGTTCTGACACACGATTTGCTGTTTATTCTTTTACTGTCCACAGGCAGGAGGCTTTCTGGAAAACGAAAATTCAGACATCAAAAAACTGTTCGGCGAG